>WFOE01000087.1 GCA_015488215.1 Planctomycetales bacterium | reverse complement strand
GTGGCGTAACAGAGCAAGCGGGCAGGATCCTCCAGCAGATGGTTCTGATACAGCAAGGGAACGAAACCGCTGGCCAGTCCCAGGGGGCTTTCTGCCGAGACTTCAGGAAAGTGGTTGTGAATGTGGTGGTATTGCTCCAGGGCTCGGCCCAGGTATTGCAGATTCTCGGTGCAGCGGAGAACCCCGGCTCGGAACCGCAGGAAACCGACGGCCGGAAACAGCAGCAACACGGCCAAGCACAGCACGGCAGCCAGCATCACGGCGTCCCAAGCCGACCAGCGGCGAAAACCTTTCGGAGGGGACGCCTCGGCCCGACTGGCTTGGGCCGGCTGGGCTGCCTGTTCCCGCACCGCCGCCAGGGTGTGTTCTACCAAGGTTTGCGGCGGTTCGAGCCGGATTCGGGCCGCTTCCAGGTGTTGGAGCACCCGGCGCCAGCGTCGGGCCTGCTGTTGCCAATGCGGATCGTGTTCCAGGCGTTGGGCCACTTGCCGGTGCTCTTCTTCCTCCAGCGCCTGGAGCAGATAGCCGATGAGCAATTGTTCCTCATGCGGATTCATGGCGGGCGTTTTCCTTGTCGCTCTCTTGCGAAGGTTCGCGGTGCAGGGCCTGGTCCAGTTTGCGCAACGCGGCGTGCAGACGGCTTTTGACCGTTCCCACCGGGATGTCCAGCACCTGGGCCGCTTCGCGATATTTCAGCCCCTGGTAATAGACCAGCTCAATCACCTGCCGGGCCGTGTCGGACAATTCATTCATTGCTTGCAGCACACGGCGGCGGTCTTCTTCCTGCATGGCCAGATGTTCCGGCTGTCGAGCGGTTCCCGCGGCCAGCTCCAGCAGGGAAGTACCCTGGCCGTCGGACGAAACGGACTGTTGCAAACTGGCCGCACGATGCCGCCGGTGGCGGCGCTGGTAGTCGATGGCCTGGTTCGTGGCGATGCGGTACAACCAGGGGCGCACTTTTCGCCGGGGATCGAACTGGCGGCATTTGGCGTGCAGTTGGAGGAACGTGTTCTGGAACACGTCCTCGGCGGCTGCCCTGTCGCCCAGCAGCCGGCACAGGTAGCCGAACAGTTCGCGATGGTAGCGGCGGACGAGCTCCTCGAAGGCCGCTTCGTCTCCCTGCCGGCAGTACCGGCGCAGCAGCTCCTCGTCGCTCGGCCGAGCCGAGGCAGCATCGCCGGCAGCAGGCTGGGAACAGGAGCGACTCATTGCCTTCTTCTTTCGTTACGCAGCACCTGGGCGATTGGGTCGCCCTTTTATGGCACTCATTTTCCCGGGAGCCGATTTTCCTGGAAGCCGAGTTGGCAGCGTTTTGGGCCGGCCGGCCGCCTGGGACGATTTCCCGACCCGCTCAGAGGGCCTGCCTGGGGCTTGCAAGCAGGGACCTCAGGAGTCCGGACCCTGTTCTTCCGGCAGCGGCGATTCCTGGGCTGTGGCCTGCTGCTGGATTTCCGAAAGCAGACGCTCCAGCTTGGCGTCGGCCCGTTGGGGATAGGCTCTGCGGATGCGCTGGTACACCGCCTGCATCAATTGCAGCAGCCGCGGATCCAACACCGGCTGCGAGGAGCGGTGGCGGTCGTAAAGCTGCTGGAAGTTTTCGAACTTGATTAGCGCCGTATCGTAGTCTCCTTGCAGGGCGTGCACGACCCCTTGGCCGGCCAGACCGAACAGGCGGGAAGAGACGGCCGCCTCGCGGTCGGCGGCAAACTCGTCGAAGAGCCGCAGGGCCGCTTCCACCTGGCGGTTCCGCAGGTACAGCAAGGCCAGTTCTTTTTTCGCCTTGAGTACGTAGAGCTGGTGGTCCGGATAGTAATGCAGGACCGCTTGCCAGTGGGGGGCCGAGTCGGCCAGTTGCATCGCCCGCAACAACTGAGCTTCGGCCGTGGCCAGCCGAGGCACTTCCAGCACCGCCGAACGGGAAACCAGCCCCCGGTTACGCGGCCACGTGCGATAGGCGAGAACCCCCGCGAGCAACCCCACGACCACAGTCACCACGGCCGCCCAGAACCACGCCCGCCAGGGCTGCCGCTGGAGCTGGATGGTTTGGGTCTCCATCAACTCTTGCAGCCGCTGGGTCAGGGAATCAGGAATCGCCGGGACCGGTTCGATTTCGGCCAGCTCAATCGTCTGCTCCGGATTGCCCCCGTTCTCCTCGCCCGGAAGACGGACGCGACAGAGCTCCTGGAGCAGTTCGGCCGCCGAGCTGTAGCGGCGGGCAGGGTCTTTTTCCAGCATCCGATGCACAATGCGACAAAGCGCCGGCGGAAGGTCCGGCACCAGGTTCTCCAACCGCTCCGGCTGGGCTTTCACGTGCTGCACCGCCACGCTCAGGGCGTTGTCGCCCCGAAACGGCGGCATCCCGGCCAGCATGTGATAGGCGGTTACGCCCAGGGAATAGATGTCGCTGCGGTGGTCCACGCGGCGCCCTTCAATCTGCTCGGGGCTCATATACAGCGGCGTGCCCAGCGTGGTGCCGGTTTGCGTCAGGCTGAGCGAGATGCCAGGAGCGGCGAATCGGGCCAGGCCGAAATCGGCCACCTTCACCACGCCGTCGCGGGTGATGAGGATGTTTTCCGGTTTGATGTCCCGATGGACGATCCCCTTTTGCTGTGCCCGATGCAGCGCCATGGCGACCTGCCGCAGGATGCGCAAGGCGGTTTCCAACCGCGGCGGACCGTACCGCACCATGTATTCCCGCAGATTGCAGCCCTGGACGTATTCCTGGGCAATGTAATACAGTCCCTGGTCGCAGCCCACTTCGTAGATGCGGACGATGTTTTCATGTTCCAGCGCGGCGGCGGCCTTGGCTTCCAGCTCGAACCGCTGCACATAGGTGGCATCTAGCGCCAGGTCTTCCCGCAGGACTTTCAGCGCCACGCTTCGCTGCAAGGTGACCTGCTCGGCCAGATAAACGTCGGCCATCCCCCCTCGCCCCAGCCGCCGCAAAATGCGGTAGTTGCCAAGCTGCCGGCCGGTCAGATCGTTCTTTCGGCTGGAGATTGGCAGGTCGTTCATGGCAAGCCGCAAGCAAGGGATTACTCGCCGCAACGAAGGCACGCGATGCGAACATCGACAAAATCGCAGCCGGCGCCGGTTCCTTTCAGTATGGACCTTCCCCCGACCGGAAGCAACGCATCCGCCCTCTGACCTATCCCCACTTTTCACACTCCTCCAGGATGGCCTGACAGACGGCCCGAAGCATTGGCATGACTTGGAGTTGGGTCCGACCCAGCATCCGCTGCCCGATGATGAAGGAGCTCGAACCGTCCGCCCGGGGCAAGCTGCCCCAACTGGAAGGAGCATCGTGCTCCTTGGCAT
>WFOE01000086.1 GCA_015488215.1 Planctomycetales bacterium | reverse complement strand
TGATTATCCAGTACGACGTAGAAGTGCTGTTCGACTTGCAGGATTCCCGCTTTCGGATCGAACAGGCAGGACCGGGCCGCGTGCGATTCCTCATGCCCCCCTGCCAGCACAAAACCAGTATTCGCAACTTGCGCATCTACGACGAACGCCACAGCCGGTGGTTGCCTTGGTTGCTGGGCGACATCACCGCAGCTCTGGGTCCCGGGCTATCCGAGGAGCGCAAGAATCAACTACTGGCCATGGCCCGCGAGGAAGTCGAACAAAAGGCCCAACAAATGGTGCTGGAGAATCGGGCGCAGATTCTCGCTTCAGCCCGGCAAACCTTGGAAATGCTCGCCCAGGGGTTCGGTATCGAGCAGGTGGAAATCCAGTTCGAGTCGGCCCAACCGGAACCGGAAACGGCTACGAACGGCTAAGCCCCGGTCACCGAACCCTTCCGGCGTCGCTCCAGTCTGCAGTGTGCCGGCGTGGCGTTTGCGGCCGAAAGTTTCGTGACCGCCTGTAAGGCTTCCGTGTCCGGGTTCGGCCGGGGGCAGAAGCCTACGCCGCCCGGGTGAGCCTGCGGGAGAGACTCATTTCACCCGCTCGATATACCGGCCGGTGCGCGTGTCGATTTTAATTTTATCGCCCTGTTCGACGAAGGCCGGGCAAGTGATTTCGGCCCCGGTTTCCAGTTGCACGGTTTTGGTCACGTTGGTGGCCGTGTCGCCCCGGACGCCCGGCTCGGCGTACGTGACTTCCAGCACCACGTGGTTGGGCGGCGTGACCGAGATGGGCTGACCATTGAACAGCAGCAGCGTGCACTCCATTCCTTCTTTGAGGAACTTCCACGCTTCGTCCATCTGTTCCTTGGTCAGCTCGTATTCTTCGAAGTTCTTCAGGTCCATGAAGACGAACTTGTCCCCCTGGCGGTAAAGGTACTGGGCCTTCACCTCCTCCACGTCGGCCGCTTCGACCGTTTCCCCGCCGCGCCAGGTGCGGTCGATGACCGTGTTGCGGATGAGGTTGCGCAACTTGCACTTGTAGAGGGCGTTTCCCTTGCCCGGCTTGACGAAGTTGCACTCGATCATCAGGTACGGTTCGCCGTCCAGTTGGATTTTCAGGCCCTTGCGAAACTCGCTAGTGTGGTAGGTTGCCACGGCGGTAGTCCTCTGTCGCTAGGGGCAAGGGAAATCCGGTTCCGCCGGCGGCCCGTTTGCCGCCCTGGCCGGCTCGGCTAAGATGCACGCAGCCGGAAAAACGCACATGATACCCCGCACTGCCCAGGGGGTCTATTGCTATCATGGTCAATTCGCCTTGGCAGGTCGAGACGAGCCCCCAGGCCGGTTCCCCGGGACCGCAGCCGTCGCTTCCGACAGCGGCATCGCCCCCGGGCGAAGTCCCCTGGCAGCAAGCCTTGGCCCGGGCTATCCGCTCCCCGGAAGAGCTTTGCCGGGCGTTGCGGCTCCCCTCGGCCGGTCCACAGGGACGTGCAGTCCAGGCCGCGCGACATTTTCCGGTGTTCGTGCCGTGGGAATACGTGCGGCGGATGCGGCCCGGGTGTTGGGACGACCCGCTGCTCAAACAGGTCTGGCCCGCAGCCCAGGAAGACCGCCCGCAGGCCGGCTACGGCCCCGACCCGGTGGGCGACCTGGCGGCACGCCGCGCCCCAGGCTTGCTGCAAAAGTACCAGGGTCGCGCCCTGCTACTGGCTTCGACCTGCTGTGCCGTACATTGCCGGTACTGCTTCCGCCGGGAGTTCCCCTACCAGGAGCAGCCGCAGGCGCTTCGCCAGTTCCAGCCGGCTCTGGAGCAACTGGCCGCCGACCATTCGGTGCGGGAAGTGATCTTGAGCGGCGGGGACCCCCTGGTGCGGCCCGACGGGTTCCTGGCCTCGCTGGTGGAACAACTGGAGCGGATAGAACACTTGCAGTGGCTGCGCATCCACACGCGGCTGCCGGTGCTGATTCCGCAGCGCGTCTGCCCCGAGCTGCTGGCCTGGCTCAAGAGCACACGGTTTACCGTCGCGGTGGTGTTGCACGCCAACCACGCCCAGGAGCTGGACGCCCAGGTGGAGCGGACCTGCCGGAAGCTCCAGCGGGCCGGAGCCGTTCTGCTCAACCAGGCGGTGCTGCTGCGCGGGATAAACGATTCGGTCCCGGCACTGGAAGCTCTTTGCCGCCGGCTGGTGGATTGCCGCGTGGTGCCTTACTACCTGCACCAGTTGGATCGAGTGCAGGGAGCCGCCCATTTCGAAGTGCCCGTAGAACAGGGACAGGCCCTGATGGAACAACTGCGGCGTCGGCTGCCCGGGTACGCCGTGCCTCGTTACGTTCAAGAACAATCCGGAGCCGAATACAAACTGCCGTTGGCGTAAGCTCCGCCGGGACAAGGGTCGCGGAAAGCAAGCAGGCGTTTCCCCACCGGACCGGGCCGCTGGGCCCCTCGCGGCGAGGCTTCGGCTGCGGTAAAAAAGAGGCCGCATCGCAGCCGGACGCCCCTGGTTTCCCGAAGCGGGCGGCTCGGCGAGTTTCTGGTCCCCGTGCCCCTGAAGCGGCGAGAGAACATTTGCCATGAGTGGAAATTGCGACATCGGTCTGGTGGGCCTGGCCGTGATGGGCCAGAACCTGGTGCTGAACATGGAAAGCCACGGCTTTCAGGTGGCCGTGTTCAACCGCACCACGACCGTCACCGAGCAGTTTGTGGCCAAACACCCGGACAAACGGATTGTCGGCTGCTCCACGCTGCAAGAGTTGGTCGAGCAGTTGGCCCGGCCGCGAAAAGTGATGCTGATGATCAAAGCCGGCCGCCCGGTGGACGATCTGATCGAGCAACTCGTGCCGTTGCTTGAGCCGGGGGACATCATCATCGACGGAGGCAACAGCCACTTTGCCGACACGCAGCGCCGCTGCCAGCAAGCGGAGGCCCAGGAATTGCTTTACGTCGGAATGGGCGTCTCCGGCGGCGAAGAAGGGGCGCTGAAGGGCCCGGCCCTGATGCCCGGGGGGAGCAAGTCCGCTTGGGAACCAATCCGCCCCATCTTCACCGCCATTGCGGCCAAGGTGGGCCCGAACCACGACATCCCCTGCTGCGACTGGATCGGGCCCGACGGGGCAGGCCACTACGTGAAGATGGTCCACAACGGCATCGAGTACGGGGACATGCAGCTCATCTGCGAAGCCTACTTCCTGATGAAGCACCTGCTCGGGCTGTCCAACGACGAGCTGTACGAAGTGTTCGACCAGTGGAACCGGGGCGAGCTGAACAGCTACCTCATCGAAATCACCCGGGACATCTTCAGCGTGAAGGATCCCGAGACGGGCCAGTACCTGGTTGATCTGATTCTGGATACGGCCGGGGCCAAGGGAACGGGCAAGTGGATGAGCCAGCACGCGCTGGACCTGGGCGTGCCTAGCACTCTGGTGACCGAAGCCGTTTATGCCCGCAGCCTTTCGGCTATGAAAGAGGCCCGTGTCCGGGCAAGCCGCGTGCTCCCGGGGCCGGAAGCCTCCAAACCGTTTTCCGGCGATCGCCAGGAGGCCATCGAGCAGATCCGCCAGGCGCTTTACGCTTCGAAGATCGTCAGCTACGCCCAGGGATTCGTCCAGCTTCGGGCGGCGGCCGAGGAGTTCCAGTGGCCGTTGAACTACGGCCGCATCGCCCAGATTTGGCGAGGGGGGTGTATCATCCGCGCCCAGTTCCTGGACCGGATTAAAGAGGCGTTCGACCAGGACGAGAACCTGGAAAACCTGCTAATGGCCCCGTACTTTCGGGAATCGGTTGCCCGGGGACAGAAAGCGTGGCGACGCGTGGTCTGTCTGGCCGCCGAGGCGGGATTGCCCGTGCCCGCGTTTGCCACCGCACTTGCCTATTACGACGGCTACCGGCAGGAACGGTTGCCGGCCAACTTGCTCCAGGCCCAGCGGGATTACTTCGGCGCCCACACTTACCGCCGCGTGGACCGGCCCGGCACGTTCCACACCGACTGGCTTCGCCTCCGCCGCCAGGTGCCGCCGGAGTAAACGGGTCCGGCGAGAGAGGGCGGTTTTCTGTTCCAGGAAGCAGTGCTGACAGGTTCGAGAGGCATGCCGCTTTCTCCTGAAAACATCGCCCGGCTGCGAGAAAACCTGGAACGCATCCAGCAGGAGCTGGACCGTGCGCTTCGCCGCTGCGGGCGCAGCGGAGAGCGGGTGCTCCTGGTGGCCGTAACCAAGTACGTGCCGGCTGAGGTGGCCCTGGAGCTTTTCCGCCTGGGCTGCCGCCACCTGGGCGAAAGCCGCCCCCAGCAACTGTGGACCAAGGCCGAAACGCTGCCGGCGGAAGCCATCTGGCACCAGGTGGGCCATCTCCAGCGGAACAAAGTGCGCCGCACGTTGCGTTATGCGCGGTGGATTCACTCGGGGGATCGCTGGCCGCTGCTGGAAGCCTTGCAGCACGAAGCGGCGTCCTTGGGCGTCCGCCCGCGGGTGCTGTTGCAAGTGAACATCTCCGGCGAAGAGAGCAAAAGCGGTTTTCGCCCGGAAGAACTGCCGGAAGTGGTCCCGCGGCTGAAGGAGCTTTCGCAGTTGGAAGTGTGCGGACTGATGGGCATGTCCGGGCTGGGGGCCTCGGCGGCCGAAAAGAGCCGGCAGTTCGAGCTCTTGCGCCGCTTGCGCGACCAGGTGCAGCCGCTTTGCCCGCCGGGAGTCGAACTGCGGGAACTTTCCATGGGTATGTCGGACGATTTCCCGCTGGCCGTGGCCCAGGGGGCGACCATTGTCCGCATTGGCTCGGCACTTTACGAAGGGCTGGACCTTGGCTCCGCTTGAACTGAAAGAGACCACCCAGGGAGTGCTGCTGGCGGTCAAAGTGCAACCGCGGAGTCGGCGTCCCGGTTTCCAGGGCGTTCATGCCGGGGGGCTCCGCCTGGGCGTGAAAGAACCGCCCGAGCAAGGCAAGGCCAACCAGGCCGTGGCGCGGTTGTTGGCCGAAGCGTTGCAAGTTGCTCCGGGGGCGATTAAGCTGCTCCGCGGGGCGACGTCTTCCCGTAAGGAGTTTCTTATCCAAGGGCTTTCCGCCGACCAGGTACGGCGCCGTCTGGAACCGCTGTTGGGCCGGGAGTAACCGGTAGCCATGAACGAATCTCCTTTGCCGCACGACCGCAACGAAACAACGGAGCAAGGGAACAACCCGTTCGCTTCGCCTCGGACCCCTGCGGAGCAGCAAACTTCAAAACGGTGGTGGGTACCGAATCGGCCGCTGGGGCGTCCCTATCCGCCCGTGTGGCATCAACTGGTGTTCCTGGTGGACTTGCTTGCTTCGCTGGTGCTGCTGCTCGTGGGCGGATACGACCTGTTCGACCGCCTGATTTCCCCTTCCCGCGAGATTCTTCCGGGCCTGACGGTCAATCCCATCCGGGCCAGTATGATTGTGGCCCTGCTGATGTGGTCGCTGGCCCTGGTGACCGACGCGCTGGTTCTGATGAGCCGGCTGCGAGCCTGGGGAATCGGCATTGTCACCTTTTGCGTATTCTGGCTCTGGCTGGTTCTTACCGTGATGGAGTGGAGCACGGGACCGCTGCCTCGCTGGCGCGGGGATCCGTCCGAGATTCTCTGGCTTGTCGGCCGCGTGCTCTTCAACCTGTTGTGGTTTGCCGCGCTGATGCGTTACCGGTTGTGGTACGCCCGCGAAGTGGCAACCCAGCGCATGCCGGAACAAGAATAGCGCAGAGGACGGGACGCGGAAAAGTTTTCCCAGCCGCGGGACCGCTTGCCGGTAAGAATTGCCGGGCCAAAGCGTGCTGGTAGTGCAAGCAACCGGGGAAACGAGGTTTTCTGATTGTGCAAGTGGTTCCGGCTACAGGGATTGTGTTCAGTGGCCGCCCTTGCCACCGGGTTGGGCATCGGGTTTGCACCTGGAACTTTGCCAGAGACGCAAGGGTTTCTGGTCCACGGATTCTGGGAAGGAGTTTTTCGATGAACCAACCGCGCACGGAAGTAGCCAATCATGTGGCCCATCCGGGAGCCCGGGCAAAAACCTCGGGAGTCGCTTCGCTGGAACTGGTACCCGGGGCCGACCCGTACATCGCCGAGCTGGTGCGGCAGTACGACTGGGCGCTAACCCACAGCGATTCTCGTCCGGGGAGCCAAACCGACGGCTGCGAGCAGGAGCTCCCCTGGTTTCCGGCGGTGCGCCGCAAACCGCATTAGCTCGCGCGTCATGGTGCTAGCACGCCGAGGGGAAGCTGGACTGGGGGGCCGGTGGTCCGGGGGCTATAATGCCGCTCCCGTGGACGGAGCTGCCACGGCCGTAACCCCCCCGTCTGCCAGGAGAGAGCACGGATGCGCACGCTGGCCATCCTCAATCAGAAGGGAGGAGTGGGCAAGACCACCACGGCGGTGAACTTCAGCGCGGCGTTGGCCCGCCGCGGACATCGCGTTTGTTTGGTGGATCTGGACCCCCAGGCCCACGCCTCGTTGCACCTGGCCCAGAAGCTCACCCCCTCGGCCCGGCCCGGCTGCCACATGTATCACGTGTTCGTGGAGCAAGTGCCGCTGGTGGAAATCTGCCACCAGGCGGACGAGCACCTGCAAGTGGCCCCGGCCCACATCGACCTGGCGGCCGTGGAAGTGGAACTGGCCGGCACGGCCGGACGGGAACTGCTGCTGCGCAGGCGGCTGGAAGAGGCGGGCAAGCGGTGGGACTTCGTGGTGATGGACTGCCCGCCTTCGCTGGGCATTCTGACGCTCAACGCCCTGTGTGCCGTGGAGGAAGTCGTCCTGCCGCTACAACCGCATTTTCTGGCCCTGCATGGGCTAAGCAAGCTGCTGGAGACGCTGGAGGTCGTAGCCACTCGCAGCAATCCTCGGCTGCGGCTTTCCGGCGTGCTGCTTTGCATGTACGAAAGCAACACGCGGCTGGCTCAGGAGGTGGAGCGGGACATCGACCAGTTCCTCCAATCCTGGCGAGGGCAGAACCGGCCCTGGTCCGAAGCGAAGTTGTTCCGCACCCGTATCCGCCGCAACGTGCGACTGGCCGAAGCTCCCAGCTTCGGCACGTCAATCTTCGACTACGCACCCAAATCCCCCGGCGCGGCCGATTACGAGGCCCTGGCCCAGGAGTTCCTGGAATCTGCCCCTCCGCTACCCCCGGAAATTACCGAGGAAGCGTTCGCCCAGACCATGCAGCAGCTTTCCCAGCCGGTGCAGTAACGCGCTGCCAAGGGAGCGATGGCCGATTCGCCGGAGCCAGGTCACCTCACTGGTTCTGCTGCATCACGTAGATCAACACTCCGATCAGGGCGACGACGGCCAGGCCCAGGACGATGCTGCTTAGGATCATCGTCTGCACGCGGCGGCGGCGTTTCTGGATCAACCGTCGCGTGGCAGCCTCGCCGGAAGTGCTCGCGGGGGCAGCAGGAGAAACCACCGGAGTCGCCACGGCCGGAGCCGCCACCGGCACGGCCACAGGCGCCGCACCGGTAGCCGCCGCGGGACCGAAGACCGTGTCGGCCCGTTGCCACTGCGGCCAGCCCTGGCACCACACCAGGCTATCGGGAGTCACGCGCCCCTGGGCCAACCACTGCTGGAACACCTGGGCGCCGACCGGGCCGTACTGCTGGCCCGTGGGAAGCCGCAAATACCAGCTCGCCTCGCCTGCCGAAGCCAGCGACGGATGAAGCGCCCCACGAGCAGGAACCCAACCGCTGGGTGGCTGCGATGCTGCCTGGGGCGGTGCCGCACCAGGGGCCATGGAGACTTGCTTTCCTCCGCCCGGGATAGCCGGAGGGACGAGCATCTGCGGCGCGGGAGTAGCCCCGGGCGCCCCGCCACTTGTTCCGGCTGGAGCAGCAGCACCGGGGGCATTGGCTCCCGCACCAGCTGGCGTTCCCGGAGGAGCCGCCGCTGCCGGAGTTGGAGCGGCACTTGCCGTCGGAACCGCGGCAGCCGCCGGTGGCGGGTTGTTTGCCGCCGGCGCCGTTGCAGCGGGAATTGCTGAGGCACCACCCGGCCCGGCCGGAGCGGGGGTTGCCCCCGGTGCAGCGCCGGCCGGAACCGTTCCCGGAGTATTCGGCACGACCGAAGGCGAGGCGGAAGCCGCTCCCCCACCACCTGGCACCGCGGCCCCTTGCGTCGGGGGAGTTCCCGGCGGAGCGGCCGTCGCCCCGGCTGGAGCCGGAGATGCCGCGCTGCCGCCGGGGGGCGAAGCCGCTGGGGCCGCTCCCGCTGATGGATTCGCCGCTGGGGTCCCCGACGTAGCTCCCGCGGCCGTCTCGGCCGCAGGGATCACGAAACGGGCCTGGCAATGGGGGCAAATGCCTCGCTTGCCGGCCAGATGTGACTTCACGTTCAGCTTGTGCCCGTTGGGGCAAGTGACGCGGATTCCCATGTTGTCCTCCCCCCGGCTTGCCGGGGACCACGATCACCTGGTGTCAGTCATCTTCTACGTCGCTTGCCGGGTGCCGGGGTATTTCCACATGCGCGCCGTGTTCACAGAGGCTGGCCCCGCCAGCGGACGAACGCTTCCAGAGCAAAGTATTCGGGCAGCCCGATCCGGTTGTAGCTTTCCGCCGTGGCGCGGTTGCGATCCTCGGCCCGTTGCCAGAACTCGCGCGAGTCGGTCCCGGGGAATGGAGCGGTGTCCTTCTGCGATTCGTGCCGGAAGATGGCGTTTTTCTTCTGCTCCAGGTCGCGGGGGCTCAGCGGCACGGCCAGCTCGATCTGGTGCAAGGGCCACTCCTGCCAGGCTCCGCGGTAGAGCAACGCCTCGGGCACCGGCTCGCCCCGGCGGCGCAGCTCTTCCAGCGCCGCCAGAATCGCCTGGGCGCAAAGCCGGTGCGTGCCGTGTGGGTCGGACAAATCACCGGCGATGTACACTTGCGCCGGGTCCACGCGGCGAATCAGGTCCAGCACGATCTGCACGTCTTCTTCGCCGATGGGGTTCTTGTCCACCTGGCCAGTTTTGTAGAACGGCATGTCCAGAAAATGCAGGTGTTCTTCCCGGCAGCCGCACACGGCCGCAGCCGCTTTGGCTTCGCTCCAGCGAATCAGCTCCTTGATCCGCTGCACGTCCGGGTGGTCCGGTTCCCCGGGCCGCTTGGCCCGCAGGTGTTGCAGCACCCGCTGCTCGAACTGGAGACTTTTTTCCTCGTCGATCCCGAAGCGGCGATTGAACTCGGCCACCAGGTCCACCAGCCGCTGGGCGTCGTGGTCAAACACGGCGATGTTGCCGCTGGTCATGTAGGCCACGTGGACTTCGTGCCCGTCCTGCACCAGCCGGATGAGCGTGCCGCCCATGCTAATCACGTCGTCGTCCGGGTGCGGACTGAAGACCAGCACACGGCAGGGTTCCTTGCCGGCCGGATGGTAAACAATCGTGTCCATCATCCAGCGGAACACCCGGTGGGCCAGTCGGGAAGCAGGCCCGTGTTCCCGCAACAACTGGTGCAGCCCGTGGGCACGGAAGTCGTCGTCGTCCAGCTTCAGCAGCGCCTTGTCCGTCTGTTCGCAGAGCCAGAGTACGGCGCGTTTGATGAGCGGATCGGTCCAGCGGACCGGGCCCAACTTCCACGGGGTGGCTATGGCCGAAAGCTGCGCGGCGGCTGCTTCGTCCAGCAGGAACGAGGCGTCCGGATGCTCCCGCAACAGGCTGGCCGGCAAGTGTTCCCCAGCCGGTTCTTCCACCGCCTTGCGCACCACGGCCGCTTTGTGTTCGCCCAGGGCCATGAGGATAATCTTGCGGGCTTCCAGAATGGTGCCCAGCCCCATGGTGATCGCCTGGGTGGGCACATTCTCCTTGCCGAAGAACTGGTTGGCCAGATCGGCCCGTGTGCCCGGGTCCAGCGTAACCAGTTGGGTCCGCCCGCGGCGAGGACTGTACGGCTCGTTGAACCCGATGTGGCCGTCCCGCCCGATGCCCAACAGCATCAGGTCCACGCCGCCGGCCCGCTGGATCTTTTCTTCGTACTGGCGGCAGTGTTCTTCCACCTGCTCCAGCGGCACGGTCCCGTCGGGAAAGTGGATGTTTTCCTGGCGGATGTTCACGTGCTGGAAGAACCGCTGCTGCATCTGGCGACGGTGGCTCTGGGGCGAGTCGGCTCCCAGGCCGTAGAACTCGTCCAGGCTGAACACCACCACGTTGGAAAAGTCCAGATCCTCCTCGCGGTGCATGCGGATCAGTTCGCGATAGACCCCTTGCGGAGTGCTCCCAGTGGGCAGACCCAGCACGGCCTTTTGTCCGAAGGAGTTCCGCTGCCGGATCAGGGCAGCCACGGTTTCGGCCACGGAGCGGGCCAGCTCCTCGTGACTTTCGAACACGAAGCAGGGAATCTGCGTGCCGCGTACGCTGCGGGCCCGATGCGTCGAAGTGCTGTGCAGTACCGTACTGGCCATGGGCAAGTGGGATCGACACTACCAAAAGAGCCGGGGGAACGTTCCTCGCAACCGAAAGCCGCCCTACCGGCGCAACACAAGCCGCCACGAGCTGGCAGCCCAACGCGGCCTGCCGCATCCGGCAGAGCTTCTTCCATTGTGGCATCCCGGCCGCGCGGTTTCCATGCCCCGCGAGCCGAAGCTCAGGCAGCCCGCGGCCCCGGCGGCTCCGCAAAATCGGAAAAGCCCCCTCAGCAGCCGCCTGGTTCGGGTTAGAATGTGTTGCAATGTACCGCGTGGGAACGTATGAAAGCCTTCGGCCGCCGGGGGACCCCGCTCCCCCTTGTCCAAAGAGCGGACCTACCGCCCGAGCAACCGGCGCAGGGTTCGGGCATGGCCCGCTTCGTCGGCTGCCATCTGTTCCAGGTGGACTTCCAGGTCTTCCAGACCCAGGTCCTCGGCTTCTTCGGCCCGCTCGAAGTAACGCTTCGTGTCGGCCAGCTCCTGTTCCAGATTAATCCGCAGCATCTCTTGCACGTTCTGACCCACTTCGAACGGGGCGCATTGCCCGGTGGGTTCGCCGCCCAGGTCGGTAATCACGTCGGCCAAGAACAGGGCGTGTTCCAGTTCTTCTCGGGCTTCCTTGAGAAACAGCTCCCGAGCCACTTCGCCCTCCAGGCCTGTGCAACGAGCCGCTTGCAACGTGTAGCGGTGCACCGCGGCCCATTCGGCAGCCAGGTCTTCCTGCAAGTGGGCAATGAACTCTTCTTTGCTGGCCATAATCAGAACCTCCAGAAGTGGAAAAAGCTAAAAAACGCACCAAGCCGCATAACCATCTGCAAGCTGTTGAATAAAACCCGGCCCCTGGTAAAAGCTGCTTGTTATCCCTTTGGGATCCGTCAACCGGTCGCCGGAGGGTGGCACAGCCACCAGCTGCAGGGAGCTTCCGATCCGGGGCAAGAACAAAAACCTCCAATACACACCCCTTCCTGAAACGAACCTCCTGGGGCTCGCCGAACGAAGTCATCTCCTGTCAGGTCCCAAAACTCGCTAATTGAGCACTTGACCCGAGAGAGGAGGCTCCCTGTTTACCAGCTACTGCTGGTCTATGTGAATCATATGCGAACCGCAACGACGGGACGATCTCGCAAGCTCCTTTTCGCAAAGTGCCAAAAGGGCGACGAACGAGAAGTCGAAAGCTCGGGCGTTTTGCAAAACCGCTGGTGTTAAATCGTTGCCCGATAAAAATCCGTGCCCGATAAAAAACGGCTGCCGAAGTTCATTCGGCAGCCGCAATATACCACAGACGGGTAGCATCCCCAAGGAATCGGAACGAGGGAACCTACTTCTTCTCCGCCGGAAGGATGGTCAGCCGCAGTGGTCGGGCCGCGTAGGTGCTTTTCATCACGAAGTTGATCGACACGTGGGCCATCACGGGCACCAGCACCCCCTGGACCGGTTTGGCACTCGGGGCGGCTTTCAGCGTAATCCAGCCTTTGTCCTCAGTGGCTTTGAGCAAGGTTTTGCTCTTGCCCCCGTCGAGCGTCACGCCGCGGGGCAGCACGTCCCCGTAACGGGAGCTCAGGTGGAAAAAGACCACGGCCAGCGTGACGTTTTTCTTGAAGTCCTTGGCCCGCTTGATGGTCACCTCGATCCGCTTGCTTTCGCCGGGCCGCAGTTTTACGTCGTAGGTGTTCAGCTCCACGGCCTGGATGTCCATCTGGGGCGAGGTGACGCTCAGATAGTGTTCTTCCACGGGCCAGTGGCCGCGGCCGCCGCCGGGCATGTAGGTTTCCTGCCGCGGCACGGCTTCGACCCGGAGCAAGTGCTCCTTGCCGTCGGCACCTTTGACCTTGGCTTTGCCGAAGACGCGAATCCGGGCCAGTTGCACTTTGGCGTCCTTGGGAGCTTCGAAGAAGATTACCCCGTCGATGCGGTCGGCCAGGATACGGCCGATGTGCGTTTTGATGCCCGGGGGCACGCCTTCGACTTCCAGTTCCACTTCGCCCTGGAAACCGTTACGGCGTTCGGCTCGCACAAACAGCGGCGCGCAAGTGCCCGGGGCAAGAATCGTCTTGGCCGTGTCCATGGAAAGCACGAAGTACGGCTCGGCAGGGGCCACGTCCACGTGATAGACAAACTCCGGGCCGCCACGCAGGTGGACGTCGCGCACTTCGAGCAGATAGGTCCCGTCGGCCGGGGCGACCCAGCGGTCGATCAGGCTGTCGCCGATCAACACGCCGTAGTGGCGGAAATCGTCGTTCAGGGCCAGTTGCCGTTTACCGTCGGCGTTCAGGATGCGGATGTGCGGGTCCAGAGCCGATTGCAGCCGCCGGGCAAAGACCTCGAAGCGGAATGCCTGGCCCTTTTTCGCCTGGAAGCGGAAGTAGTCCACATCCCCCGGCTGGTTCATCCGGCCGCTGATTCCGCCGGGGACGCTGATCTGCTGGGCCTGCTCAGGCGCTTCGTTCGGCTGGCCGGCTTCAAGCTGCACGGGGCGGCTGCTCACGTAAAGGGGCAGCGGGTTCGTGGTCCCCTGCCCTTGAGGCAGTTGCACCTGGTGCACGCCGGGAGCAAGCTCCTGGGGCACGTTCCAGGCGAGCGGCTCTTCCGGGGCATGCGGCCCGACCAGTTGCAACGAGGCTTTGGCCCCCTGCTGCACGGCGGGCGGATACGTGGTGAAGGCAAACGGCCCCTGCCAGACTTCGATCACGTAGTACCAGTAGCCGCGGCCCTGGTAGCGCACGTCGCGCAGTTCCAGCACGTAGTCGCCTTCCTGCCGGAAGGTGTAGGCCAGCACCGGATCGGCCAGCAGCACGTTGTCGCTGGTGGCCAGTGTCTGGCCCTTGGCCGTGCGGAGCGTGAGGATGGGATCGGCGTGCTGTTGCAGGTCGTGAACCTTGTCCTGGAGCCGCTGGCAGCGAACGTGAAAGACCAACTGCTGGCCCGCTTTGGCGTGGAAGCGGAACATATCCACGTCCTCGCCCCGTTCCAGGCGGCCGCAGATGGCCGCAGGCAAAGTTACCTGCTGGGCCTGGGCGAGCGTGTTGTTGTTGCCCTTTTCCGCCACGACCGGCTGCCGCACGACGACAAGCTGGCCCACGGTGCTCAGCCCCCGGGGAGTCAGCACGCGCACTTCGCGCACGCCCAGTGGGGCATCCGGGGCCACGGTGAACTTGACATCAAGCCACGGGATGTTCGGCTTTTTCTTGGACTTGGGGTCCAGCTTGTGGGGCACCAGCTCGGCTTTCACGCCCCGGCCGCTGACGACCACCTGCACCGCATCGTGCATCGTGTAACGAGAATGGATGCGGCACTGGCTCGTCCGGCCCACCTGCACTGCCACCGGGTCGATCCCCATGAGCATGGGATAGAACGTATCGGCCTTGGCATTCGGCGCCAGGGCGAGCAACAGCGCCACGGGGACGAAAAAGCTCCAAGCGTGCTTCATCGGGTCGGCTCCTCGGATGACTTGCCTTTGCACGGCAGTTTTTTTGACGAAAAAACGCGGACCATGCGGCTAACCGGGCGCAAAGCCCTCGGCCGCCTGTGGGCGATGCGTTAGTGGTTGAACAGGAACTCCTTGGAGTTCAGCAGCGCCCAGAGCAGGTCTTCGTAGGCTTCCTTGACCGAAGGAGCCTGCTTGATGAACTCCAGGGCGGTTTTCATTTCCTCAGGCCGCGGGTAACGGCACACGGTGGCCAGGTACAGCTCCTCGACGGCCTGTTCCGGCTTCACCTTGCGTTTGAGCAGTTGCGCCACGCGGCCCTTGGGATCGGCCACCTTTCGGGCCACGATATCGCCGTTGAGCAAGTGGAGGGACTGGGCCAGGTTCTGTTCCTTGGCCCGCTCGCATTCGCACACGCTGGCCCGACGCGGCTTGCCGAAAGTGTTGAGGAAGTAGTCCGGGTACTCGGCGTCGGGCAGCTCGATGGCCAGCGTTCCCAGCGGCAGGTTGGGGAACTTGGTCTTGGTGCCCGTGGCGTAGTTGACCGCATCCAGCAGCGGCTCGGCCGCCAGACGCTTCACGTAATAGTGGCTGTAGAAGCGAAGGTCTTTGGCGTTTTGTTCCGTGGGCCGCCAGTCGAGCTGGTAAAGCCGCGAAGTCATAATGGCCCGCATCACCTGCTTGATGTCGAACTTGTGCTTCACAAAGTGTTCGGCCAGGGCGTCCAGCAGCGGGGGATTGGTGGGCGGGTTGGTGGAACGCATGTCGTCCACCGGCTCGACCAGCCCGCGACCCAGCAGATACGAAACGTAACGGTTGACGATGGACCGGGAGAAGAAGTAGTTTTCCGGCGAAGTGAGCCACTGGGCCAGGGCGATGCGCCGGTCCAGCGGGTGATCCACCGGTTTGCCGTCAAGCGGGGTGGGCGGCATCACCTTGCCGGTTTTCGGATGGCGCGACTCGCCGCTTAGGCGGATCGTAACAATCTGCTCCCGCGAGAACAGGCCGAACTCTTGCAGCGTCTTGCTGCCGATGCGGGCAAAAAACGCGGCAAAGCCGTAGTAGTCGTCCAGGCTGTATTTCTCGAACGGGTGATGGTGGCACTTGGCGCATTCCAGCCGCACGCCCAGGAAAAGCTGGGCGGTGGCTTCGGTCTGCTCCGAAGGGTTGCGGAACGCCCGGAAGTAGTTGGCCGGACCGTTGCTGAAGATGGACCCCTTGGCCGTGACCAGCTCGCGCACCATCTGGTCGAACGGCTTGTTGGTGCGGAACGATTCCCGCAGCCAGTTGTGATAGGCCCACATCCCCTGTTCGCCAATCTCCTTGCTGTTGATCCGCAGCAGGTCGGACCACTTGATGGTCCAGTAGGCCGCGTAACGGTCGTTGTAGATGTCCAGGTTCGGATCGCCGGTCAGACCCAGCAGCCGATCGACCAGCTTTTCCCGCTTGCGGGGATCCTTGTCGGCCAAAAAAGCCCGGGTTTCTTCTATCGTGGGCAGGGAGCCGATTGCGTCCAGGAATGCTCGGCGGAGGAACGTGGCGTCGTCGCAAAGCGGCGAAGGCTCGATGCCCAGCTCGCGGAACTTCTTGACGGCCAGCTCGTCCACAAAGTTGTTGCTTTTCCAACCGGCCAGATTCACCTGCTTGGCGTAAGGGACCACGAAGATGGCCACGGCCGCCTGACCTTCGAAGCGGACCATCACCGGCCCTTGCCCCTTGCCCTGCACGCTCACCAGTCCGGTGGGCGTGACCGAAAGCATCATTTCGTCCATCGAATCGAAGCGGGCCAGGGCCGTCACGTCCCGCACCGTGCCGTCTTCGTAAGTGACTTCCACACGCAGTTGCTGTCGGTCCCCTTCTTTGCAGACGCGGTGGTTCGGATAAACGCGAATGCCCACCAGCCGGGGATATTTGAGTTCCGGGCCCGGGGCTCCCGAGGCGATCCAGGCCCGCAGCGCTTCGTACTCCGTCGAGCCAGCCTGAATCCGCTTGCCGCCGCCGTGGGCAACCTGGGTGGTAGGCTTCAGCAGCAACAGACTCTTTTCCGGTTCCAGAAAGTTCACCCGCCGCTGTCGTCGGTCGCGGACGATGGCCCGGTAGTCGTTTTCCATCTCGGAGCCGAACACCGAGAGCTTGAACCCGCCTTTGCCGTACTGGGCGGCGTGGCACGCTCCGATGGTGCAACCGGCCTTGTTGAAAATCGGAGCCACCAGGTGGCGATAGCCGACCCGGGGCGGGGAGTGCACTTGGGTCACTTCCACCGGCACTTGCTTTTCCCGGTCGCCCACCTTCACGTAGAGCGTGGTTTTGCCGTTGCCCGTGGCGAGCACCAATCCGCTGGGGCTGACCGTGGCCACGCGGGGATCGGCCACGCGGTACTGGGCCTGGCCGGTCAGATCACGGCTTTCGGAAGTAACCTGCTTGCCGTCGGGGCTTTCCATCACCACAACCTGGGCCCGCTCGAAGTTGCCCCGCAGGAGAATCTGCGGGGGATCCACCACAAAGTCCGCCGCCGGCGCCCGTCCGGAAAGCGCCAATCCCAGGCCAAGCCAAAGAATCCCACAGACGATGCTGCGTTGCAGCAGAAACCTCATGGTGCCACTCCTTGTGCACAGTGGGGCAGGCGGGAACGTTCCAGGCGGGACGAGGCCCCAAGGGACGATGCCTACGAGCCTCGATACATTTGCAGGAAGGCGGCAAAATGCGGCCTGTTGCTATTTTATCCCCGCTGCTGCGGAGGACCAAGCGCTTTTCGGCTCCGGCGCTATCGGCCGGCCCCTCTTGCCAGGGGGAGGTTTGCCGGTCCATAACGGGAAAAGAGTTGGTTTGCGGCCAGGGATTTTCGGTCCCGTTTTCCAGAAAGTTTCTGATGGCGGCTTTGGACGAGGCACAAACCCCCGGGCAGAAGGTCCGACTGCGGCCGTGGCAGTGGCTGCTGCTTGCCGTAACGGCCGTGGTGGTGTTGGTTGCTCTGATGCGTTGGTGGCCGCGGTGGCTGGAAAAATACCGCGTGCGGCACGAGCGGATTCGCATCCAGGCCGAAGCCCAGCGCCGCGTGTGGCTCGAACGACAAGGGGCCCGCTACCGTCCCGTACCACCGGAACAGATTCGCCGCGGCTGGCTGCTCTTTGCCGCATCGGCGGCTGCCGGAACCGGCCTGCTGGGCGCGCTGGCCTGGTGGTGGTGGCGAAGCGCCAACGCCACGGCCCCAGATGAAGACGAACCTCTGCCGGAAGAACTCGCGCGGGAAGAAGGAAGCGATACTTCTGCGGAAACCAAGAGCCGATACAATCGCCGTTGAACTCGCTGGACGGTTGCCCCGGTTCCAGGTTTAGAAAAATCCGCACTCGTTTTCGAATCGGAGCGGAAGCTCTCCCGCGTCTCCAAGCTCCCCGGCCCGTAAGTTCTCGCACCCCGGGTGGTTCGTCGGTGCGCGATGCCCGCTAGGTTAATCGTCCGGCTGCTGGGCTTGACATGTCCCGGTCGCTGACACTTCTTTACCGATGTTGGTGTGGTAGTACAGTAGATTACCTCCTTAGGGCGGGAAGGACGCACGTCGGCCAGGTCCGAATGTCTTGTCCGAAGCGGTGCCGTTCTGCGGAACAGCTCGTCTCGCCGCTCCTCCCAGGTTGGGGAACCATGCCCGTTGCAGAAGAGAAAGCCTTCCACCAGGCTTTGAAACAATTTGCCCAGGACGTGGGCCAGCGATTCGGCGCCGTGGTGCAAGGGGAACCTGAAGAGCAGCTCCGCGGACCGCTGGAGCGGCTCGTGGAGCGGTTGGGCCAGATCCTGGCCCGCCCTCTTCACTGCCAGGGGGAGGTGCGACTGCCGGGCCGACTGGGCCGGCCCGACTATGCCATCCTCGACGCTCGCCTTCAGGTGCTGGTGGGCCACGTGGAGCTGAAACAGCCCGGCCGCGGAGTCGTTCCCGAGCAGTTCCAAGGGCACGACCGCCGCCAATGGGAACGGTTCCAGGCCTTGCCCAATCTCATCTACAGCGACGGGAACCAGTGGGCCCTGTACCGCAACGGGCAGCGGGTGGGAGAGGTGGTTTCTCTGCACGGGGACATTCGCCGACAGGGCGCACGCGCCGTCAAGGCGGAGGATGCCCGGCGGCTGCTGACCCTTTGGACGGACTTCCTTTCCTGGCAACCGGTGATTCCGCGCCGGGAAAACGGGCAGGTAGACCAACCGGCCCTGGCTCGGTTGCTGGCTCCGCTGTGTCGTCTGCTGCGCGAAGAGGTGCTGGATGCCCTGAAGGAGCCGGATTCCCCCTTGAACCGCCTGGCCCAGGACTGGCGGGAACTGCTTTTCCCCCAGGCCGACGATCCGCGTTTTGCCGACGCTTACGCCCAGACGGTCACCTTCGCTCTGCTGCTGGCCCGGGCCGAAGGGGCCGATCCGCTCTCGCTGCGAAGCGCCCAGGACCAACTGGCCGAAGCGCACGGGTTGCTCTCTCGGGCCTTGCAAGTGCTGACCGATCGCCAGATCCTCCAGCAGATCGAGCCGCCGATCCAGGCCCTGGTGCGTGTGGTGGGAGCCGTCCCGCCTCGGACGCTGGGCAGCGCCGAAGACCCCTGGCTTTACTTCTACGAAGATTTCCTGGCCGCCTACGATCCGCAACTTCGACGCGACACGGGCGTCTATTACACCCCGGTGCAAGTGGTGCGGGCCCAGGTACGTCTGATCGACGACCTGCTCCGGCGGCGACTGGGCAAACATCAGGGATTTGCCCACCCGGAAGTGGTGACGCTCGACCCGGCCGCGGGAACGGGTACCTACCTGCTGGGCGTAATCCAACATGTGCTTCATCACGTGGAAGAAGAGCAAGGTCCGGGGGCCGTCCCCGCGGTGGCCGAACAATTGGCCGGTACGCTTTACGGCTTTGAACTGCTCGTGGGACCATTCGCCGTGGCCCAGCTGCGCGTGGGCCAGGCCCTGCGCCGCTATGGGGCGTTGGAGGAAAAGGGGGAGGTCCGCATCTACCTGACCGATACGCTGGAAAGCCCCTTTGCCCCTGCTCCCCGCTTCCCGCAGTTTTTGGAACCCATCGCCCAACAACACCAGAAGGCCCTGCAGGTGAAATCCCAGGTGCCGGTGATTGTCTGCCTGGGCAATCCGCCCTACGACCGACACGGGGCGGCCGAAGAGGTGGGCCAGGCGCGTTCCGGAGGTTGGGTGCGTTGGGGCAACGGAGAGTCGGAGCAAAGGCCCATATTCGAAGACTTCCTTCAACCCGCCCGGCAAGCCGGAGCGGGCGTTCACCTGAAAAACCTTTACAATCTCTACGTGTACTTCTGGCGCTGGGCGCTGTGGAAAGTGTTCGAAAGCCCCACGGCCACCGGCCCGGGGGTAGTGAGTTTTATCACGGCTTCCAGCTACCTGGACGGGCCGGCCTTTTGCGGCATGCGGCAACACATGCGCCGCGTGTGCGACGAGATCTGGATTCTGGACCTGGGCGGCGAGGGGCGCGGAACCCGACGCAGCCAGAACGTGTTCCACATCCAAACGCCCGTGGCCATTGCCGTGGCCGTCCGTTACGGCCCGCCAAAGACCGACACGCCCGCCACGGTCCACTACGCCCGCATCGAAGGCACCCGCCGGCAGAAACTCGAACAACTGGACATGCTCGATTCCTTTGCCTCGCTCCGCTGGCAAAGCTGCCCCCGGCAATGGCAGGCGCCGTTTCGGCCCGGCGGAGGGACGCTTTACTTCCAATGGCCCCTTTTGACCGACTTGTTTCCCTGGCAGCACTCGGGAGTGCAGTTCAAACGCACTTGGCCCATTGCCCCCGACAAGGAAGTCCTGCGCCGCCGCTGGCAGGCGTTGCTGCAAGCCGAAGACCGAGCCGCGGCTTTTCGGGAAACCCGGGACCGGAAGCTCTCCCGGCGTTACCCTCCCCTGCCCGGAATGCCCGAACAGCCCCCGTTGGCCGAGTTGCAACCGGGGGCCAAGCCGCCGCCGATTGTGCCGTACGCCTACCGTTCGTTTGATCGCCAATGGTGTTTTGCCGACAGCCGCCTGGGAGATTTTCTCCGCCCGATACTCTGGGCCGCCCACGGCAAAAAGCAGGTGTATGTGGCCAGTTTGTTGACCAAGCCCTTGGGGGAAGGGCCGGCGCTGACGGCAACCGAAGCGCTGCCGGACCTGGACTTCTTTTCCGGCCGAGGAGCCAAGGACATCGTACCGCTTTACCGCGATCCGGAGGGCAACGAACCGAACATCATGCCGGGACTGCTGGAGCGGTTAGAGGCCCATTTCGGGTTCCGCGTCTCGGCGGAGGATTTTCTGGCCTACGTGTATGCCGTGCTGGCCCATCCCGGCTTTACCCGTCGTTTTGCCCAGGAGCTGGAGCGGCGCGAAGTCCGCGTGCCGTTGACCAGAAGCGGGGACCTTTTTCGCCAAGGGGTGCGTTTGGGCCGGCGGTTGTTGTGGCTGCATACGTTCGCCACCCGCTATTGCACGCCCCGGCAGCGGCCCAAGGGAAAAGTCCCCCGGGGCGAAGCACGCTGCACGAAACCCGTTCCCCGCAGCGAGGCCGACTACCCGGAGCGGTTCTCGTATGACCCCGAGACTCGAACCCTGCACGTGGGCCGGGGAGCGTTTGCCCCCGTGGCTGCGGAGGTGTACGAGTTTGAGGTGTCCGGGCTGAAGGTGGTACAATCCTGGTTGGGCTATCGGATGCGTCGGCGTCGAGGGCGGCAGTCCTCGGTGCTGGACCGGATCGGCCCCCGGCGATGGCCCCCGGAGTTTACTCGCCAGTTGCTGGAGCTGTTATGGGTTCTGGAAGCCACCCTGAAGCTTTACCCCCGGCAGGAAGCGTTGCTGGATCAGATCTGCCACACCCAGACAGTGACACTGCCGTAGAAGTAGAAACGGGTTCGGGCAGTTCCTTGGCAGACGAGCACCCCTTGCCGGAAGTGGCCCACTCTCCCTGCTTTACGGAAGCGGAGCTGCGGGACTGGGGGCTGCTCCCGGTGCCCGAAGCCGCCCGACGGCCCCCGGAACTTCCTTCTGACCAGTTGCGGTTGTTTGATTGAGGCGGTCCCCCCGGGACGGCTTTTGCTCCAGAAGGCAAGCCGACCGGTTGAACCGTCAGCCCTGGGGCAATCGGCCGGCGCTGGACTGGAAGTACCGCCGGCGGCGCTGTTGCCGCTGCGGGTCCGGACCGGCCTGCCCGCGCAAGTCGTCCAGGTTGGCCTGGCAGTAGCGGCAGCCGATCACTTGCAGGTGGAAGCGAATGTAAGCGGCTTCTTCCCGAGGGAGCCCGCGTCCTTCCAGGTATTGTTGGAGCCGCTGCCGGGACGGGCAGGTGATGCGGTGGCGGCGCCAGATGGCCCCCAGCGTATGCACGCCCTGGTCGCGCAGGGCGACGATGGCTCGCAGTTCTTCCAGCAGCCGGGGATTGTGGCGCAGGGTTTCTTCTACGCAGGCCATTTCGTCGGCCGGAAGCGCTTCGTCCAGGTAGGCTTCCAGGTGTTCTCGGGAAAAGGGGACGTTGCTCATCGGGAGGAGGTCAGTTCGGGAAACACGTCTTCGGGCAGCCCGAGCTTGCGCACCTGGGCTTTGAGTTTCTTGAGGAACTCGAACTTGGCGTTGGCCACCGTCTGTTCGGAAACCTGGAGCACGGCGGCCGCCTGCTTGTTGGCCAGTCCTCGCACGAACAGTAGCTCCGCACAGCGGATTTTGTCCCAATCGCCCCGGCTGCGCCAGTGTTCCAGCACTTGCTGCAAGGCGGCTACCAGGGCTTGTTCTTCCAGGTGCTGGCGTTCCCGACGGCCCAACACGGTGGAAACGCCCTGCACGGGGCTTTGCAGTTGCCACTGGCTTTCCGGGTCGTTGCTGGCGGCCGACAAGGGGATGCTGGGCCGGCGTCCCTGGCGGCGGAGAAAATCGGTCAGCTTGTAGCTAGCGATGGTGAACAGATAGGTTTCCAGCGAGCGGCGCTCATCGTAGTTGGGCAGGCTGGTCAGGAAGCCGATGAAGGTTTCCTGTACGATGTCCTCGGCCTGGTCCCGATCCCGCAGCCGAGCGCGGACAAAGGCCAGCAGGCGTCCTTCGTAGCGGGCAATCAGTTCCTCCCAGGCCGGAGCTTCGCCGCGGCGGATGCGACGGATGAGCTGCTGATCCGAATCGGCCGTGTGCTGGGAGGTCATCGAACCTGTGCGCCGGCGCGCCGCCAGAGGGGAAACGTGGAAGAGCCGCCGGAGCCCATGCGGCCCTCTTAGCCGGGCCAAAGCCCCGCCAGGTGCAGGGCCACGCCGCCTAGGGCCAATATGATTCCCCCGGCACCCCATTGCAAGATGCGACGAAACCGGCCGCCGGTGCCCAAGTCCATCTTCACTGCGGCCAGCAACACGCCCAAGGTGGCCCACACCCAACCGAACCCGGCCACCCAGCGTCTGGCAGCTCTCATGGCGCGCACTTCCTGCACCACGCTTTCCAGGCGGTTAATCGCCTGCTGGTCGAATCCCACCAGGGCGTGCAAGCGGTACATCCGGCCGGCCGTGGGTGAGTGGTGTTCCTGGCGGTACGTTTCGCGCACCAGCGGCTGGTAGAATTGCGGCCAGTCTTGTAGCTTGCGGGCCACCAACGCCGCTTCGGCTTCGGTCAGATCGAACTGTTCCAGGGCCAACTGGGCTGCTCGCAGGCAGATGCGGTGGTCCAACTGCTCGCGGGCGGCAAGTTCGTCCTCGGGAGCGAAAAACTCGGTGTGGACCGTGGTGCGGATTTCCCGTCGTCCGGCCGAGTTGTGCCATGTCCAAACTTCCTGCCGGGAAAGCCAGGCTGGGGGCGTCGTTTGGGTTTCGCCGCTTTTCCCACTTGGCGAAGGCGGCTTCCCGGCGGCGGTCCCGGCTGCCTCATCTGTCCGGTGTATCTTTGCGGTTGCTGTGTCGTTTGTCGGCAACCGGCCATCGGCTGGCTCGACGCGGCTTGGAGAATCGCCGCTGTTGTCCAGGCGAACCGGTGGGAGTGAGGTTTTCCCGTCCGGATGGGGCAATTGAGTTTCTGTTCCCTCGGAGGTGACCGCCGCGGGCGAAGAGCCGGGGCGTTCGAGCACGCGGCCCACCAGATGCCAGACGGCGCCACCAAGCAGCAGAATCCACAAGGCGTTGATTCCCATGCTGAACAAAAAGCCCGGCACTCCGCGGCGATGATTGGCGTTGAGCAGCGTGACCACGGCCGCGGCGAGCAACACCCCGGCCACCAGCAACGCCTGTAAAATCACCGAAGGATTAGCATGGATACCCGGATTCATGGTTTTCCTGGTCTGTAAGTGGAATCGCGGGGCAACCGCTCAGCGGGAAGGCGGTCCGCCCCCCAGGCGGGAGACGACGGTAGCTCTCAGGGCACTCCGTGTCCGCTCTCCGGCACCGGGGGCACCCGCTGCGAGGGCGGCACCCAGGGGGCAGCCATCTGAACGCTCACGGCCACCGTGGCGGCCAGAAAGATTCCCCAGGGGACCGGGAACGGCACCACAAGCGCGGCCAGCAGATATGCGGCAACGCTGCAGAGGGCTACCGCCCACAGGCTCACTCGCGTCCAGCGGAACAGTTCGGTTTGCTTCCACCAGCGAAGCGCCCCCAGCAGCAAGCCGAAATACAGCATGGAAGCCCGCAGGGTGGGATTGCCGCCTGAGGTGGTCATTCCGGACTGCAGCAGCGGTTCCAGGGCCCCTTGCGCAAGCCCCCAGTGCACACCCAGGGTCTGTTGCATCCACCAGGCCAGGGCTCCCAGCCCCAAGCCGGAAACCAGCAGCACCAGGCGGCGGGAAACGTTGTCGTCGGGCCGTTCGGACCACAGAAAGCCCAGGAAAAGCAACATCCAAGCGACGGCCGTACTGCAAAGCGCAAGCCAAAGGAACTGGTTCCAAGGCGCCGCCAAACCGAGCAGGGCCACCACCGCGGCCAGTAACGGAGCCACCGCCCCGGCGGTAAAGAACGCTCCCAGCCGCGCAGCCCATTTTTCCCGGGCGCTTTGCCAGGGGGGGAGCCAGCCCGGCGGAGCGGACGACGGGATTGGCCCGGGCGGCGGAGGCACTCGCACCGGAGGCGGTTCTTCACTCACCGGCTCGGCAACCGGAGGCGGCATCGGCCCGGGCGGAGGGTATCCCTGGCCGGCGGCGGGAGCCTGAGCGTTTTGCGGCCCCTGAGTCAGCGACCACGCCAGGTAATACATCATGTAGAACGCCGCGCCGACGACCAGCGTCGGAACCCAGATTTGCGAAGTCAGCACCAGCGAAGTCACAATGCCCAACACCAGCAACACCTTGGCCCACAGGGGGAGATGTCCGGCCGCAAGCCACTGCTGCACCTGAGAGAACAGGTGGCGCATGTGGTTCAGCACCGGCTCTCCCGCAGCATTCGCCCCCTGGGCGGCGGCTTCCGCCGGGGGGGAATCCACAGGGGTGGAGGCTGCGGCCGCTTCCCCCGCCGGTTGCGTGGCAGCCAGCGGGTCGGCCGGACCGGCCGAATCCATCAGCTCGATCCTTTCCGGCTTGCCGGCTTTCGGAACCACCAGCGGCACCGGTCCCGGGGGCGGCGGGGGCAACTGGGCCAGCATCTCCTCGACCGAAGCAAAGCGGTCCTGCGGGTCTTTGGCTAGCGCCCGGGCCACCACCGGGCGGAAGCGTTCCGGCACGCGTTCCAGCGGCGGCTGGGCCGTCAGGTGTTTCATCAGAATCTCGCCCACCGATTCGCCTTCAAACGGCGGGCGGCCGGTCAGCATCTCGTAAAGCAACACGCCCAGGGCGTAGATGTCGATTCCCCGGCCGTACCGCCCCCCGGCGATTTCGGGAGCCATGTAATAAACGGTGCCGATGTTTTCCGTCTGGCCGCTGCGGCGATTCGGGGTGAGGAACTTGCTCAGCCCGTAGTCGCCCACTTTGACCACTCCCTGGTCGTTGAAGATGTTGCCCGGCTTCAAGTCCCGGTGGACAATCCCCTGGGCGTGCAGGTAAGCCACCGCCTGAGCCACCGGGTGGAACCAGGCCAGCGCCAGCGATTCGGGCATTCCGTCCCGGTGCCGGGCGATGACCTGATCGAGCGTCTCCCCTTGCACCCGTTCCATCACCACCCAGTAGTCGCCGCGGGAATCGCGGCGGATGTCCAGCAGCATGACCAGATGGGGGTGCTTCAGATTCAGGCACTGGCGCACGCCGCGTAGCTCCACGTCCAGGTTGCGGCGGATGAGCTTCAGCGCCACTTCCTTGCCGCCGTCGCTGGTGGCCGCATATACTTCGCCGAACCCGCCGCGGCCGATCCCGGCCCGAAGCGTAAACCCCTCCAGCGGCTTCGCCCCCGGTGCGTAGGTGAACGCCCCGGCGCCGGCCGTGGCGGGGTGAGGTTCAGGCTGGACGGATTGCGGTTCCATCGAAGACGGCTCCCGAGTGTCGGTTCCTGCCGCTTGCCTTGCCGGAAAGCTCAAGCCGGACGGGCTGCCCGCGGACACGCTACGTT
>WFOE01000085.1 GCA_015488215.1 Planctomycetales bacterium | reverse complement strand
GGCCGACGCGCCCCCGCCGCCCCCTGCGGCAAAGAAAAACCCCCCGGAAGGCAAGCAGCTTTACGCCCGGTGGCTGGCCTGGGCCACGGCCTGCTGGCCGGAACTGCGCCGCCGGTTGCAAAGCACCCCGGGCGTGGACCTGGCCGCGTGGAAGTCCCGGCTGGCCAAGATCGACTGGTCCCGAGGCGACCCGCGACGCGGCGAACGGTTGTTCGAACAACTGCGCTGCCACCTGTGCCATCGGGGCTCGCGCCGTTTGGGGCCGGACCTGGCTGGGGCCGCCCGACGCTTCGCGCCGGTGGATTTGATGCTGGCCATTGTGGATCCCAGCCGGGAGGTCTCGCCGCTTTATCGCACGCGGATGGTGCTCACCCGAAACGGCAAGGTGTTCCATGGGCTAGTGGTGTACGAATCGCCCAACGGCACGCTGTTGCAAACGGGCCCGGAAACCACGGTGCGATTCACTGCCGACCAGGTGGAGCAGATGGTGCCCAGCGCCCGCTCGCTCATGCCCGAAGGACTGCTCCGCCACGCAAGCGACCAGGACCTGGCCGATCTGTACGCTTACTTGCGCACACTGGGCCGACGCTGAACGGCGGCTTGCGGCGTGCGTCCTGCGCCTTGCGCCAGAAGCTTCCGCTCCAGCGGAAAAGCAAGCGTTTCCACTCGTGCTCGTAATCGATTTGTAATCGGCAGCTCGTTACACTTACTCGGCGATTCAGCTCAGCGAGCCACCGACTTGAGTCGGCGGAGGCGTGGGGGCGAAGGCGTCGGCGGAGGGGGGCTTTCGCGAGGTACCTTACCGCAGGAAGCCGACGAAGAAGCTGAACACTCGCGTGTCGTCCGTGGGCGCCTTGGCCGCCGCCCAGGCAAAGTCCAGGGCAATCGGTGCGCCCATCCCCGGCACAGCGATGCGCAGCCCCAGCCCGGGAGCGACGCGGAAGTAGTCCGGGTCGATGCTGACGCTTTCCTCCACGGTGCCGAAATCGACAAAAAGGACCATCCGCAGCCCGTCGTCGGCTGTGACTGGGAACAGGTACTCCACCGAACCAATCAGCAGGAAGTCGCCCCCGACGGTGGTCCCCAGCTCCACGGGCGAAGCGCCGCGGAAGTCGAACCCGCGGATCGTGTTGTATCCCCCGGCAAAGAAGTGCTCGTACACCGGGGTGTTTTTGCCGGTAATGCCCACCCGGCCTCGCACGCCCAGCACGTGGCGGCCCGATTGGTCCGGTCGCTGATACAGCAGAAAGTACTTGCGCAGATCGGCAGTGAAGCGAGGATAGTCGAACTCGCCCACTCCCTGCACGTAGCCGAGCTGGAACAGGTGCCCTTCGGTAGGCAGGAAGGCGTTGTCTCGGGTGTCGTAGGCCAGGCCCAGTTCCAGCGTGTACAGGTCCGTATCGCCCAGCACGGCGGCCACTTGGGCCGGGGTGGGCGTGCGGGCGCGGAACAGCTTCACGCTTTCGCCGCGGAATCCGGCCGAAACCGAAACGTCCGGGCGGATCTGATAGCCGAAGGTGAGCGTGCCGCCCAGACGCTGTTCGTCCCAGTCTTCAAACCGCCGGCTGTAAAGATAGGCACTAGTGGCGAAGCTGACCGGGGTATCGAACAGGTACGGTTCGGCAAAGCGGACCATGTACCGCTGGAGCACGCTTCCCGGGACCGCTTCGATGCGGAACCGCTGGCCCGCACCGCGCCAGGCCGTGCCGTCGATGACCTCCTGCCAGGAGCGCGGCCAGCGGGTGATGTCGAAGTTCTGCTCATCCAGCACGATCTGGGCCACCACGCCCGCGTTGGAGTTCACCCCGGCCCCGAAGCTGAAACGGCCCGTGCGCGCCTCGTGCACCTGGGGGATGAGAATCACCCGGGGGTCTTCTTCCTGCGCAGCGGGAGGCTGGGTCAGTTGCGGCTGGATGTCCGATTGACCCGGCGGGGCTCCCACCGGCGGAAGCAGCAACCCTCCGGAAGCGTTACTTCCAGCAGAGGGCGCAGCGCCCGGTGCCGGCGGCGGTGGCGGAGCGAACATCCCCGGAGCGTTTCCTGGGGCAGGAGTCGGCGGCGGCCCGGTGTTCGCCTGTCCCTGGGGAGGCACGGCCGGACTCGCCGCGGCCGGGGGAGTTGCCGGAGCCGCACCTGCGCCT
>WFOE01000084.1 GCA_015488215.1 Planctomycetales bacterium | reverse complement strand
TACCGAAACAGCTCTTCGATCTACATGGGCTGGGGTAAAGATCGCAAGGCGAAACGGCCTCCGTGCTCCAGCTTGGTCATCAAGAACCACGGTTCCTGTTTGTCCTGCCGCCACACCACCACGACGTTCTGTATTAGGCTGCGTAGCTTGCGGTCCTGCACCGCCCCGGCCGTCGGCGACTGGGTGCTTCCGCACCGGGCAGGAATAAGCGCTTTCTAGGAAACGGCGAGCCCCGAGCTTTTGCTCGGGGAGGACGACGCGGCGAGCCGGGAGCTGAAGCTCCCGGAGGAAAAACAACAAGCAAACGTTTTTTCTCCGGTCCTCCCCGGACTGAAGTCCGGGGAGAGCCGAAGTACCGAACCGAGCCGTCTGCTAACTTGCTCAGCTCAAATCAAAAACAATTGCTTAGGCCTTTAGAGGCTGTCACAAAACTTCCACCCGCAAGTGCCACACCCCAGGATTGGGGCAAGACCGGAGGGTTTGGCCACACGCTCTTAACCTTTTACGCACTCGGCACTTGGAGTTCATAGCCCGTTTGGTACCCTGGGCAGGAAGAAGTGAGGAATAGGTCAGGTCTCATTCCCTGTTAGTCCCCTAGGTTTCACCTCCTAGGAAAAAACAAAAACAACCCGCGCAAAGCGCCTCGCAGCCGGTAAAGCCCGGGGGTATCATTGGCCCGAGGTTTTCGGTGCAAGCGGGCTTTCGGCCCATCGGACGCGGCGGCGCGTTGGCCACCGGAAGCCTGGTAGTGCGGCGGGTCGTTGGTCTTTGTTCCTCTGGGCAAGGAGTCGAGCCGGTGCCCTTGCAGATCGGCCCCTGGCAACTGGATTCGGTCCACGGCGGTTCGTTCCGTTCCGACGGGGGAGCGATGTTCGGCGTGGTTCCCCGGGTGCTCTGGACCCGGTACGTGGAGCCAGACCAGCGCAACCGCATCCCTAGCCGCTGCCACTGTCTGCTGGCCCGCGATGGAACGCACACCGTGCTGATCGACACCGGCTACGGGCCCAAGTGCCCCGAGCGGCTGCGGGAACTCTTCGCCCTGGAGCCGGGCAACCCGTTGCTGGAAAGCCTTCAGAAACTGGGCGTGTCGCCGGAGCAGATTACCCACGTGGTGCTGACGCACTTGCACTTCGATCACGCCGGGGGCGGCACGCTACGCGACGCCCAGGGCCAGTTGCAGTTGGCTTTCCCCCAGGCCCGGTACGTGGTGCAGCGCGAAGAATGGCTCGTGGCCACCAGCGGCGCAGCCGAAGTAGCCGGAGCCTATCCGCAGGAAAACCTTCTGCCGCTGCAACAGCACGGCGTGCTGGAGCTGCTCGACGGCCCGGCGGAATACCTGCCCGGGCTGTGGCTGTTCCCCACCGGAGGGCACACGCAGGGGCACCAGGTGGTGCTGTTCCGGCACGGAGAAGCCGGGGCGTTGTATCCGGCCGACATCTGCCCCAGCTCGCTGCACCTGCCCACCATGTGGTGCATGGCCTTCGATACCGAAGTGGTGCAAACGCGGCGGGCCAAACGGCACTGGCTGGAGCTGGCCGCCCGGCACGAGTGGTGGGTCATTTGGGATCACGACCCGCAGCAAGCCGCCGCCCTGCTGGCCGCCGACGGCAAGCGGGAGTTCGTCGTGCGGGAAAGCCGCCCCGTGGTATGACGAACCGGCCGACCGCGTACCGGTGGCGTCGGCTTCTTACTGCCGCTGCGGCGCCGTGACGCGGATGTGCAGCTCCTGTAACTGTTCGGGGTCCACGGGACCGGGGGCCCCGGTCATCAGGTCCATGGCCCGCTGCGTCTTGGGGAAGGCAATCACGTCGCGGATGCTTTCGCAGCCGGCAAAGAGCATCACCCAGCGGTCCAGGCCCAGGGCGATGCCCCCGTGCGGCGGAGCTCCGTAGCGCAACGCTTCCAGCAGGAAGCCGAAGCGTTCTTCGGCCTGTTGCTCGTCGATGCCCAGCACGCGGAACACCCGCTGCTGAAGCTCGGGGTCGTGAATACGGATGGTGCCCCCGCCGGCTTCGGAACCGTTGATGACCAGATCATAGGCCAGCGCCCGGCAGCGGCCCGGGTCGCTTTCCAGGTACTCCACATCCTGGGGCCGAGGAGCGGTAAACGGGTGGTGTTTGGCCTGCCAGCGGCCCAGCTCCTCGTCCCATTCGAACATGGGGAACTCCACCACCCAGGCAAAGTGCATCCGGCCCTCGGGCACCAGCTTGAGCTGCTGGGCCACGCGGCGGCGCAGTCCGGCCAAGGCACGGCAGGTCAGTTCGTACTGGTCGGCCACCAGCAGCAACAGGTCGCCCGCTTCGGCTTCCAGGGCCTGGGCAATCCGCTGCTGCAACGCTTCGTCGAAGTTTTTGGCAATAGGCGAGTTGAGCTTGCCCCCTTCTTCCACGCGGAACCAGGCCAGCCCTTTGGCTCCGAAGTCCTGCTGGACGAACAGGGTCAGCTCGTCGATTCCCTTGCGGGAATAGTGCCGGGTGCCTTGGGGGACGCAGATCCCTCGCACGCGCCCGCCCGCTTCCACCGCCTGGCGAAACACCCGGAACTGGCTCTCGGCGGCCAGGTCGCTGATGTCGTGAATCTCCAGCCCGTAACGCAGATCGGGAGCGTCGTCGCCGTAGCGGCGCATCGCCTCGTCGTAGGTCATGCGAGGCAGCGGCAGCGGCACTTCCAGGGCCAACAGCTCTCGGGCCAGGCGAGCCACCAGCGAGTCGATGACCGCCAGCACGTCGTCCATCTCCACGAACGACATCTCCAGGTCCAACTGGGTGAACTCCGGCTGCCGGTCCGCCCGCAGGTCCTCGTCGCGGAAGCACCGGGCCACCTGCACGTAGCGGTCGTAGCCGGCAATCATCAGAATCTGCTTGTAAAGCTGCGGCGATTGCGGCAGCGCGTAAAACTTGCCCGGATGCACGCGGCTGGGTACCAGGTAGTCGCGGGCCCCCTCGGGCGTGCTACGGCCCAGCATCGGGGTTTCAATTTCCAGAAAGCCCAGCTCGTCGAAGTGGTCGCGCATCAGCTTGGTCATCCGGTGTCGTAACTGGAGCACCCGCTGCATGCTGGGGCGGCGCAGGTCCAGGTAGCGATGGCGCAGGCGCACCTCCTCGCTGGGCAGGTCCTTGTCCTTCTCGGCCGGAGAGACCGGCGGCGGCAAGCTGCGGTTGAGCAGCTCCAGGGCCGTGGCCCGCAGTTCCACCTGGCCCGTGGGCAGTTTCGGGTTTTCGGTTCCCGGGGGGCGCCGGGCCACCTGGCCGGTGACTCGAACCACGTACTCGGCCCGCAATCCTTGGGCCGTTTGCAGCAGTTCCTGGCCTTGTTCGGGGCTGACCACCACCTGGGTTTTGCCGTAGCGGTCCCGAAGGTCGAAGAACACCGTGCCCCCGTGATCGCGCAGCGTATCCACCCAGCCGCAGAGCGTGCATTGGGTGCCCACGTGTTGTTCGGTCAATTCGCCGCAGGTGTGCGTGCGTAGCAAGGCCGCAGTCCTTCCCGAGTTGGAGCTTCGCCGAGGGTGTCAAGCTACCCAGTCTGCAAAACAAAACGGCATTGTACGCCGGGGGGGAAAAAGCGCAAAGGTGGCCTCTTTGCCGGAATGGAAGGCCGGGTTCCCTCGGCACGAAGTGCCTAGCTGCGTTTGCGGTGCAGGTGCCGAGGGCCGCTTACGAACGCTTCGCGGCCCAGGTGGACGAACCGCAGCAGCTCGTCCCGGGCCTGAGAAATGCCTATCCGCGGCGTGGCGACGATCTGGTCCGGGTCGGGCAGAAGCCTGTCCCCTTCGGCAATCCACAGCCGGCGGCCGCAGTGCAGGGGCCAGCCGTCCAGGCGGCGGTCGATAGCCAGGGCCTGGCAGAGCCGCGCCGGGCCTCGGGCCAGTTGCAGCACGTGCTCGGTGCCGCGTCGCCGGGCCATCAGTTCCAGTCCCAAAAGCGGCTCCAGGGCCCGAACCAGCACGGCCGAAGGGACGCGGTGCGTGTCGGTCACCACGTTGAAGCACCAGCGGGCATGAATCGGATAGACGTAGGCTCGGCCTCCGGGACCGAACATGCTGGCGTTTTTCCGCGTGCGGCCCCGGTACGAGTGGCTGGCCGGATCCTCCCGGCCCAGGTACGCTTCCACTTCCACAATGCGTCCTGCCACCAGTCCTTGGGCGGTGCGGCGGACAAGCAAGCGGCCAAGTAGTTCCCGGGCCACCTCGACTACGTGGCGGCGGTAAAACTCCACCGGAAGCGGCGTCAGGTCGATCAAGCAAGGAGAGCGTGTCATCTGGTCCGGGAGAAACGGCTTCCTGGGGCGAGCTTCGGCCACTTTTGGCAGTTTTCCGGCGGCGAGCACGGCGAGCCGGTGCTTTGCCGGCAGGCGCCTGGGGCGTTACGGTATCGTGCCGGGGGGTAAGCCCTTATACTACAAAATACGCCCGGGTTGGCGGAACCGCGCCGGTCCAGCCCAAGGAAACTCAGGCAGAGCATGAAACCGCTTTTGTCCCACGCCCGCAACGCGACGCTGTTACTTTTGGGGGGAATCAGCGCGTGGCTGGCAGCCCCCGAACCGGTCTGGGCCCAGCCGTTTCGGCAACCGGCGCCCGGCATCTCCGAAAAAGTCACCATACCGCAAGCCCAAGCGGTGCGCAGGTCCCAACTGCAACGTCTGCTGCAACTGGCCGACAAGGGGAACTGGGACGAAGCCCTGCCGCTGGTCTTGGAACTGCTGGACGAGCAGCCCCAGGAACTGGTCGAACTGACAAGCGCCGCCCTCGGCTCCCAGCCGACGGTTCGCCGCTGGGTTCCGCTGGGTTACTACGTGCAGTGGTTTCTCTCACAACAGGAGCCGGAGGTGCTCCAGCGTTACCGCCGCCAGGTGGATCCGGTGGCCGAACACCTGTTGGCCCAGGCGGTTCGGCAGCACAGTCTCCGGCAACTGGAAGAGCTGCTCGAACGGTACTTTTGCAGCACCCCGGCCGAAGAGGCCCTGTTGCTGCTGGGCGAGTGGTACTTGGAGCAGGGCCGGTACGATCTTGCCCGCTGGACCTGGAGCCGCCTGCTGCCGCTGGAGCCGGATCACCGGGTGCCTGCTTCCGTGTTCCAGCAGGTGGCCGCAAGGGCCAGGGAAACTTCGGCCGAAGAATACGAACGACTGCGGCGGTGGTACCAGCCGGGCACAGGTGAGAATTGGCCGTTTTTCTATCTGCAAGCCTCTTTCGCCCGGGGGGACCATCTGGTCCAGGTGGCGCGGTTCTGGAAGCGCCACCGCGTGCTGGCTGATCCCAGCTACCCGGACCCCCGAACGCCACCGGCCGACGTGCTGGCTCGGCTGGTGTTGGTGGAACTTTACGCGGGCCGTGTCGAACAAGCCCGGGCGGCGCTGCGGCGGCTCCAGCGTCTTTATCCCGAGGCCGAAGGCACCCTTGGCGGAGTGCGCGGCCGGTGGAGCGAGCTGCTTGCGCGTTGGCTGGAACGAGGCACCTGGCCCTCTTTCTCTCTGGGACAAAAGCAATGGCCCACCTTTGCCGGGAACCAGCGGCGTTGCGCCCGAGCCGTGGGCCATGTCCCCCGGTGGCGATTGAAGTGGAGCGCCACGGGGCTGCCGGTCGGTCCGCTGCCCGACCCGGAACTGACCCGACACTACGGCCTGCGACTGCCCCCGGTGGCCGAGCCGACAGGAGCTCCGTTGGTCTTCCACCCGGCGGTAAGCCAAGGGCGGCTGTTTGTGGCTTCGATAGACCACCTGCTGGCCTGGCAACTGGACACGGGCCAACCGGCCTGGGGCAATCCTGCTCCCCGCGGCACCCCGGCGGCCATCGCCCTGGGCGACCAAAGCCGTCGCCGGTTGCGGCCGAGGTTCATCGGCACGCCACGTTACACGGTCAACGTGGTGGGCACGCGTTTGCTGTTGCGCATGGGCTGGCCCAGTACGGCGCGCGTGCAGGTCTTCGATCAGAGATTGCACAACTTCATCGTCTGCCTCGACTTGAAGGCCCAGGGACGCGAACTGTGGCGAGTCACCCAACGGCAACTGGTCCAGCAACGCGAAGCCGAAACCGAAAACGCCCTGAGCTGGTCCTTCGACGGCACCCCGGTCAGCGACGGGCAGCACGTCTTTGTCGCCCTGCGCCGCCGGGGTGTACAGCACCAGGCTCACCTGGCCTGCCTGGACGCCGAAACCGGAACGCTCCGCTGGCGGCGATTCATCGTGCAAGCCGACACTCCGGCCCACGGACGCGTGGACCAGTGCACCCACAACTTGCTCACCCTGCACGACGGAGTGGTTTACTTCAACACCCACCTGGGAGCCGTGGCCGCCGTGGACGCCGACCGCGGAACCATCCGCTGGCTGGTTACCTATCGCAAAAAACTGGACCCCGGCACCCAGGCGTTGTTCCAGGGCGCAGCCCACTGGCACCGCAGCCTCACCCCTTGTCTGTACCATCAGGGGCGGATTGTCGTAGCCGCGGCAGACCGTCCCGAGCTGTTCGCCCTGGATGCGGCCAGCGGCCATTTGCAGTGGATGACCGCCAGCGATCAGCCTCAGGACGTGGTGCACTTGCTGGGCGTGTATCAGGGGCGGTTGCTCGCCTCCGGGGATCGGCTCTGGTGGATTGATGCGGATTCGGGCAAGCTGTTGCGAGTATGGCCCCAACAGGGTTCGGGAATCGGTCTTGGCCGCGGCACGCTGGTGGATGGCTATGTGTATTTTCCGGTTCGCGGTCGCGACCAGGGGCTTATCTTCGTCTTCGATGCCGCCAGCGGGCGGCAAACCGGTCCCCCCATCCGTCTGCCGGCCGCAAGCGGCAACCTGGTGGTGGCCCAGGGGTATCTGATCGTGGCGGGCTTCAACTCGCTTTGGGTCTATGAGCCGGCCGGAAAAGCGCCTGAGCGCCCCGGGACACCGCCCGGCTCGGAGTCGCCGGCCAAGGATGTCAGCAGTCTGCTGCCCGAGTCGCCGCCGGACGATTGACCGCCGCGGGCTGGGGAGCCGCTTCTGCGGCTCCGTCCCGCAGTGTGCGCAAATAGCCCGAGATCAATACCACTAGCACGCCCAGCAAGACCACCACTCCTAGCGTGCGTGCCCAGTGCGCCCGCAGCCCTTGGAATGCGGCACTCTTGCCCGCCAGCGCGCTGGCCAGAAAAAACACGCCCAGGGCCACTAGCACTTTGATCCCCAAGAGCGGGTGGTAGGTTTTTTTCAGTTCCGGCGGCAGTTGGGCGTTGATTCGCATGATGTTGACCAATCCCGTGACCAACAGCAACGCAATGCCTACAAACACCACCGTGGCCCAACGCGTTCGCAACTGTTGGTGGACCTGTTGCCGCTGCTCTTCCGGCAGGGAGGCCAGCCAGGGCCTCAGCACCAGGAAGGCAAACAACGACCCGCCTACCAGCGTGATCGCACTCAGCAGATGAATCCAACGCAACACCAAAGCCAGGTAATCCATCGGCAGAAGCCCTTTGAGCTGGCAAGGGGAGCAATCATCGGCCAATTCCCCCGAACCCTGGCAAGCAGTGTAGCCGCGGGCCGAGGCGTTTTGCCAGCCCTTGCTGCCAAAACCACTCGGCCGGAAAGTGCTATCCTCGCCGCGGTCCTGCCCGTAGAATCGAAGTAGTGCCCCGGCAAGTTTCCGTTTTGTTTCTTTCTGCATGGGGTTTGCCATGCGATTTGGCCAGCGTTTGCCCGGAAAACCTCCCGGCCGTAAGCAGCATACCGTGCTGCCGATGCGGCTGGGACTGCTGATGCTCTTGCTGGCCGCGGTGCTGGTGGCCATGCAGCAGGCCCGGAATCCCAACACGTGGCGCTGGCTGTTCGGGCCGGGGCAGGCAGCTCCGCAGGCGGAAAAGATTGACACCCGGCTTGATGCGCCGCCGCAACCTCCGCCAGCCCGGCAGGGGGTGGTGCGGATTGCCAAGGCCCAGGCGGTCCCTTCCGCTGCCGAAGAACAACAGCAGGGGTTCTTTCCCGGCGTCCGGCCCGAGCTGCTGGCCAAAGTGCGGGACAACACGATCTGGCGCGGCGAAGAACACGAAGCGTTCTTCCACCTGCTGCGCTTGCTGAAACAAACCCCCGAACAGCAACTCTGGCCCCGCGCCCGGCGGAATGTGAGCTTCGTGCAACTGTTCCGCCAGCCCGAAGTGTACCGGGGCCATTTGGTGTATCTGCGGGGTCGGGCTCGTCGGGCGGTGTGGGAACAGGCGCCGGAGAACCAGTTCGGCATCCGGCGATACGCCTTCCTCGTGCTGCAACTGGACGATCACCCGATGGATCCCACGCTGGTTTACGCCTTGGAACTGCCGGAGGGTTTTCCGACCGGCCCCCGGATCGACGAGCCGGTCGAACTGGTCGGCTTTTTCTACAAACGCAAAGCCTATCTGGCTCAGGACACCGTGCGTACCGCCCCCCTGGTGCTGGCCAAAACGCTGCGCTGGCAGCCGCCGGAACCTGTCCAGGCTGTGGACCAAACGGCCGGTCGAACATTGTTGCTCTGGGTTGGAGCAGCCGCCGTGGTGGCCCTTGTCGTGGTGGTGTTGCTTTGGAAGAGCCAACCGCCCGGGGCACGCCCGCCGGTAGAGCTAAGCCCCGAAGAGCACCGCCGTGTAGAAGAACAACTGGAACAACTGGCCCAAGAGCCTCAGTCGCCGTCGGAACCCCCCGACACCCAGGGGGATTTGCCCACATGATTCGTGCCCGTTGCTTTTGCCGTCGATTTTTCCCCGCGGCTCGCCGGCTCTGCTGGCCCAAGCGGGCCTGGTTTGTGTTAGTCGCAGTGGCGCTGCTGCTGGCAGCCACAAGGCCCGCTGCGGCCCAAGCGGAACTGCCGCTGGTGGCTCCGGCCCCTTCTGCGGTGGATTCCGCTCCCACAACGACTCGGCCGGTTTCCCAAGCGGTCCCGGAAGAAGCGGAAGATTCCCCCCGGGCGTTGCTGGCGCTGTTAGGCGTAGAGCGGAGCCACCTGGCGGGTTTTGAGGACGGAACCCCACTGGGACCGGAGGAAGTAGAGTTTCTGGTGCGGATGCTGTACGCGGCCGGGCGTTTCCATTGGGAAGACTTCCACCGCTGGCAACAGCCGTTGGACGAACACTGGCAGGAACTGGTGGCCGATCCGGAAAAACATCGGGGCGAAGTGTACCAGCTCCAGGGCCGATTGCTTTCCGTTCGGCGGCACGAGGTCCCGGCTGAGCTGGCCCGGCGAATCAACATCCCCCACTACTACGTCTGCCAGGTGCGGACACACGGCCAGGAACGCGAGCTGACTCTGGTGGTGCGCGACGTTCCCGCTCCCTGGCAAAAAAAACCCCCGGCAGGGGATCGTGTTGCCGCCCGGGGATTCTTCGTCAAGTTGCAAAGCACCGATCGGAAAGACCCTCGCCCTGTGTTTGTGGTCCCCCACGTGGCCTGGTATCCGGATACGTTTCTGGGCCGATTGGGCGTGGACTTTGCTGCGTGGAGCCGCGCCCGAGCCCGCGGACCGTTTACCCCAGCGGACCGCCACCCGTTCTACCAACTGCTGCGTGGGGTGGGGGAACTTTCCTGGCAGGAGCTCCAGGCCCAGGTAACGCCCGGGGAGAAGATTGCCCAGCAGAATCCTCGCTTTGCCAAGTTCCGCGACTCTCCCCAAGAGCTCAAGGCCCCGGCTTTCTGGATTCTGACGCTGCTTGCCCAACCGCAGCGATTTCGCGGCACGGTGGTTTCGCTGCAGGGCACCGCACGGCGGGCTATCCGCATCGAGGTGACCGATCCGGAAATCCGCACGCTCTACCGGATTCGCCACTACTGGGAAGTCGAAGTATTCGTCGATCCCGGCCCCCGTATTCAGGTGTTCGGCGAAACCGTCACCTACTACCCTGTGGTGGTCTGTGTAAGCCACCTTCCCCGCGGATTTCCCGAAGGAGAAGACCTGCACGAACCGGTCGCCCTGGAAGGAGTCTTTTTCAAATCCTGGTCCTACTATTCGGCCCTGGGGATCAAGCACCGCCCCGAGGCGTTTTTGAAAGCCGTGGATCAGGATGGGGACGGGCGAGCTTCCCTGGCCGAAGTGGCCCGGTACTATCGCCTCTCGCCCAACGAGCCGCGGCTGCGGCAACGCTTCCATCGGGCGGATCGCAACCGGAGCCGCTTCCTGGAACGCGAAGAACTCCAATGGCTGCTGGGCATGCAGGAAGCCCCCCTGCTGGTGGCCCCGACACTTCGCTGGATTCGGGAACAACCGGCCACTTCCCCCAGCACGGTCGGACTCGTCGGCGGGCTGCTACTCCTGTTGGGCCTGGTGGTGCTGGGTGTGGTGCTCTGGCGGACACATCGTTCCGACGACCAGTTGGCCGAAACGGTTCGCCGCCGGGTCATCGAACACCAGCCGGAGTTTCCCGAGCCGGATGCCTCGCCGACTCCTCGGCCCGAGGAGCCGGAAAAACCAACAAGCCCGCCAAACGAACCCGATTCGGGGCCCTAGCCCATTCGTGCTTGCCGAAACCGACCGAAAGAGAATTGGCCGCAGTCGGCGACAGTCTCTCTGGTCCGGACGGTTCCGGTTTCCTAGAATAACACCGGTTCCGGCTCCGAAGGCGTTGCCCAGCCGGCCAACGGGTTCACGGAAGGCGTCGTGCAAACAACGAGAGGTTCCACGTGCAAGGCTCCGCTTCGGCAAACCAGACGTTGTTTTGCCTGTTGGCTCTGTTCGTCTGGCTTATCTGCCCTCAGCACGCCAATTGCTGCGTGTGCATCCACGGCCACGAAAGCGACGTTTTTTCCGCCTCATGGCACCGGCCTGACTCCTGCTGCCACGAGTTGCCTTGTCGCGCGAACACACTCTCCCATCAGACTTGTGGCGGGACGTGTCCTTGCCCCTGCTGCCGTTTTCAACCGCGGCGCGACGACGGGCTGATGATTCGCAACCAGGAAGTATCCGGGGGCGGAATCGTCCTTTCCGCCGATCGTGCCGTTCAGTGTGGGAGGAGACAAACCACGCAATGCTTGTGGGTCAGGGACCCCGCAACCGCAGAAAAACTCTCCCCGGCCCTGCTTTGCCGCTGGCAGTGCTAATCCTCCGCGTGCTGCATCTAGGACTTTGGCGTTGTACGCGGCAATCGGACGACTGTGCCCGATGCTCGGGTGCGGAGAACTTTCTCTTTCCTGTAACTTGCGGCCGATTCCTCGTTCGGAGCGGACGGCCAGTGTGTTTCCTGACAACTCGGAAAACATGAAAGGAACTACGACATGAAGCGCTTCCAATGGCTTTCGTTGAGCGTGAGCGTTCTGGCCTTGGCTCTCTGGGTGGCCCTGCCCGGCTGCGGCGGCAGCGGTGGAGGAGGAAACGACTCCGGCGGCGGCCAGCAGCAAGGCCAACAGGGCGAGCATGGGGACCATGACGACCACGGCGACCACGATCATGGCGACCATGACCACGGCGACCACGCCGGCCACGACCATGAACACGACGATGAGCAGATTGCAGCCAACCTAGCCAAGCTTTCCCCGGAAGACCAGAAACTGGCCAAGCAGCAGAAAATCTGCCCGGCGACCGGGGAGCCGCTCGGTTCGATGGGCGTGCCCAAGAAAATCACGGTCAAGGGTCAGACGCTGTTCATCTGCTGCCAGGGTTGCGAGGAGAAAATTCGGGCCAACCCCGATGAGTACCTGGCCAAGCTCAAAAAGTAGCGCGTTGGTCTCTTCCACTGGCTAAAGCCCACAAGGCCCGCTTCCCCCTTCCGGCGGCAGCGGGCCTTGTTCTTTGTTGCTGCCGTGGCTAAGTGGGCGGCAACGAGTTTTTGAGCAGACGCGGGTAGCATCGTTCCCCGGCGAGCCGCCATATGGAGGTCTTTCGTCTTGAGCGGGAGCTTCCGCTCCGGCGGAAAAACACTCGCTTATGCTTGTACTGGTAC
>WFOE01000083.1 GCA_015488215.1 Planctomycetales bacterium | reverse complement strand
GGTGATGCAGGGGGTGGTGGCCGGGGTGCGCGATTACGGCAACCGGATGGGCATTCCCACCGTCAACGGTGCGGTGTGTTTTGACCGCCGCTACCTGGGCAATCCGCTGGTCTATTGCGGCACGGTGGGACTGCTGCCGGTGGACTGTACCCACAAGGAGGCCCGCCCCGGCGACCTGATCGTTACCGTGGGCGGGCGGACCGGCCGGGACGGCATCCACGGGGCCACGTTCTCCTCGGCCGAGCTGACCCAGCAGAGCGAAGAGCTTTCCGGCGGGGCGGTGCAGATTGGCAATGCCATCACCGAAAAAATGCTGCTGGACGTGCTGATGAAAGCCCGCGACCGCAAGCTCTACCATGCCATTACCGATTGCGGCGCAGGCGGCTACTCCAGCGCCGTGGGCGAGATGGGCGCGGAGTTGGGGGCCGAAGTCGAGCTGGACCGCGTGCCGCTCAAGTACCAGGGGCTCTCCTACACCGAAATCTGGATTTCCGAAGCCCAGGAACGCATGGTGCTGGCCGTGCCGGAAGAAAACTGGCCGGAATTGCAACGGCTCTGCCAAAGCGAAGGCGTCGAAGCGACCGTCATCGGCCGCTTCGTCCCCTCGGGCAAACTGCTGCTGCGCTACCAGGGGCACACCGTCGGCGAGCTGGACATGGAGTTTTTGCATCACGGGCGCCCGCCCGTGGTGCGGCAGGCCGTCTATCGCCCCCCGGAGCCGGAAAAGCTGGAGGTAAGCGAATACGACCACTGGGACCACGGCCAGACGCTGCTTCGCATCCTCGGCGCGCTGAACGTGGCCAGCAAGGAGTGGATTATCCGCCAGTACGATCACGAAGTGCAAGGCGGCTCGGTGGTCAAGCCGCTGGTGGGCCGATGGATGGACGGACCCAGCGACGCAGCGGTCATTCGCCCCGAGCTGGACAGCTACCGCGGCGTGGTCATCAGTTGCGGTATCAATCCCCATTACGGGGATCTGGACCCTTACCACATGGCCGCCGCGGCGATCGACGAGGCGGTGCGCAACGCCGTGGCCGTGGGAGCCGATCCGCGCCGCGTGGCGTTGCTGGACAATTTCTGCTGGGGCAATACCGACCGGCCCGAGGTGCTCGGCTCCCTGGTCCGCGCGGCCTTGGCCTGCCACGACGTGGCCCTGGCCTGGAACATCCCCTTCATCAGCGGTAAGGACAGCCTGAATAACGAGTTCCAATACACCGACGCCCAGGGACACGTGCAGCAGATTACCATTCCCGGCACGCTGCTCATCAGCGCCGTGGGGCAGATGGAAGACGTGCGCCGCGCGGTAACCTTGGACCTGAAACGGCCGGGCAACTTTCTCTACCTGCTGGGCACTACCTGCGAAGAACTGGGCGGCAGCCATTATTCGCTGGTGTTCGGCCTGCCCGGCGGACAAGTGCCCCGGGTGGACCTGGAAGAAGCCTGGGAAATCTTTATGCGGCTGCACCAGGCCATTGCGCGGCAACTGGTCGTGGCCTGCCACGACCTGAGCGAAGGGGGCCTGGCCGTGGCCGCCGCCGAAATGGCTCTGGCCGGCTACTGGGGCGCGTGGCTGGACCTGGCCCGCGTGCCGCACCAGCTTTCCCTGCCGGAAGAAACGCGGCACTACCAGCAAGCCTGGTCCGAAGAAGCTCCCGAACTGGAGCTGCACCCCTTGAGCACCCATCTGGCGGCCAACGCCATCCTGCTCTTTAGCGAATCGCCTTCGCGGTTTTTGTGCGAAGTGCCGCCGGAACGGGCCGACGAGTTCGAGGAGCTGATGCACGACGTGCCCTGCGCCCTGGTGGGCGAGGTGCTGGAAGAACCGATGCTGCGAATCGGTGGCATCCCGGTCCCTTCCCGCGACGAAGAAGGCGAGCCCTGGCAGTTGAACGCACCGACGGTCGTCTCGCTTCCGGTGGAACAGCTCCGCCAAGCGTGGAAAGAACCGCTGGCCTGGTAAGCCATCCCCTGCCCCGAACGGGCTCTGGTTCCCGTCTCCGTCAGCGACGGCCAGGGCGGTTGGGAACTGCTCGAGACGCTGCGGCGGGAGCCACCTCCGCCGATTAAAGTCGGCGGCTCGCCGTGCCTGCGAGTTGACGCTTATTCTTGCTCCGGAGCGGAAGCTCCCCGCGCAAGGCGCACGGCGCAAGCCGCAAGCCGATTCCTGCCCGGAGCGGAAGCTCCTGCTCAAGACGCAAGACTCAAGACGCAAGACTTCTCCAAGTCGGCGGCTCGCTGATTGCGAGAATCGGCGTTTGTTCTTGCGTTGGAGCGTAAGCTCCTGCTCAAGACCCAAGACCCAAGACCCAAGACCCAAGACCTCTCTTGCTGGCGGCTCGCCGGGGAACTGCGCCGTCACGTCTGCTCAAAAGGTATCACTTAGCGGATCATCAGAAACTCGGCGCTGTTAATCAGGGCCCAAGTCAGATCACTCCAGGCGGCCTCTTGCCTTCGCGGTCCGTACTGTCGCAGGGCGTGCAGGGCCATTTGCAGCTCGGCCCGGCTGGGAGGGCGAGAAAGCGTGGCCTGGAACAAGTAAACCACGCGGTCTCTTGCCCGCACGTCGCTTCGT
>WFOE01000082.1 GCA_015488215.1 Planctomycetales bacterium | reverse complement strand
GGGAAATAGCCCCCCCTGCCCGGAAGCGAACTCCCCCTGCTAAGAATCCACCCCCTGCTACGAACCCAACGCTGCTAGGTCACGGAGGAGCTTTCTACTCGGGCCGCACCTGTTCCCGCCGGGTGCGGCTTTTTTGCTGCAAAGGCTTGGAGGCTTGGGGGTGTGAAGGGCGCGAGCCCCGCACGTTAGTGCGGGGAGAAACGGCGCAGATCGGCTTGCGGCTTGCGCCATGCGCCTTGCGCGGGGAGCTTCCGCTCCGGGGGAAAAAACATGCGTTCGTGCTCGTACTCGTACTCGTAATCGATTCGTAATCGGCAGCTCGTCATCGGTGAGCACGAATCGGCGAGCCGGGAGCTTCAGCTCCCGGAGGCGGCAGGGCCGCAGCCACTGGGTGCTTCCGCACCAATGCAATAAGAGACGCCAATTCTTGCACCCGGCGAGCCGCCAGCTTTAGCTGGCGGAGGAGAAACACCAACAAGCGCTTTTCACCGGTCCTCCCCGGACTGAAGTCCGGGGCTCGCAGAAGCGTGGAGAAAAACAATTTGCTGGGGTGCCCAGAGACGATGGGCTACGTTCCCGGTCGCCTACAGCGGCAGCATCGACAAGCTGACGTTGACGAACCGTTCGCTGAGCAGAAAGATTTCGTCCCCGGTGTATTCGAACTGCGTGGCCACGAAGTCCAGCCCTCGGGCATAAGCGATCTGGTAGCCCGTGCCCACGATTACCGACGGGACCGTAATGTTGGAAAAGGCCCAGCGGGTGGTGGAAAGCGTGGACTTGATCCCTCCGGCGATGATGTTGGTCAGCTCGCCCACGCCGTCGATTACCTGGGAAGAAAACTGCGGGAAGGAATCTTGCAGCAGTCCTTCCACGGCTTTGACGGCCAGGTGTTCGGAAAAGTTGACCGTAATGAAGCCGGAGATTTTTCCGTAAATGCCCACCATCGCCGTGACGCGGCCCTGGTCGGCAAGCGGCACGGCCGAAACGCCCACGCAGCGCACTTTCAGGTCGCACATATCCAGCGCCCGGGCCACGGAACGCTGAATGGCTTGAACCAGCACCGGGTCGGCGATCTGTTGCAGGATGTCCTGGTCGGTAACGGCGGTCATGAGCTTTGTTTCCCCGCTGGCAAGAAACCAAGAAAGCGACATCAAGGGGTCCACATCCACCTTCTGGTGGAAAATAGCTTACCGCTGGGGGAAAGTGCGGGGAAAATCACCTGGTTTTGGCGGCTCGGGCCGATGTAGCCCCTTTGGCGATGCGAACCCGGCCGGAAAATCGCTACCTGCCCTCCAACCCGACCGCGCCGGTCCCCTCCCGGCTACAGATCCAAGTCCTGCGGTGTGAGCTTCCCGTAGGGCGGCACGGAAGCGTTGTTCTGCGGATTGCGGGCCTGGTTCCCCCGGGGCGTCATCAGCTCGCGGTACACGCGGTAGTCGATCTTGTCGGAAAGGAACCGCCCGTTGCCGTTGGCAAAAACGACGTTGATCCCCTCATCATGCAGACTGCTGGGCCGGGCGCGCACATAGCTCGGGGCGCGGTTTTCTGAGCCGTTGATTAGCGACTCCTGCCCCGGATTGACCAGAAACACCATCGTGGTGAAGAACTCATTTTGCCACTGGTGGTACTGGCCCGCGGCCAGGTTTTCCGACAGGAGCAACGTCAAGGCCAGGCCGTCCCCTTGGGCGATGTAGCGGGAGTTCATCCGCAACGCCGGTTGGGCAACCTGGTCGTGGAAAATGCCGTTGGCCTTGAAGTCGGTCCCGGGCGGATTGGCCTGTCCCGATTGGGCGTCCGGCATGCCGGCGTTGGCCACAAAGCTGAGCCAGGGCTGGGTGGAGTCGCGTTTGTCCGGATCGGCCGGACAGATGAAGATGTCGATTTGCGGGACCGTGGGCGCGGAAGTCTGCCCCAGAAACACGTCGTACACGTCGCGGCGATCCAGCTCGGGCAGCAGGAGCACGGGCCAGGCCACCTGGACTTTGCCCGGGGGTGCCTGGCGGCGCAGCCACTGCCTCCAGCCCGGGTAGTAGTTCTTGCTCCCTTCGTAGGTCTGCACTGCCCGGCCCAGTTGCCGCATGCGATCCAGACATTCGGTTCGCCGGGCGTTGCGACGTACGGCGTTGACGGCCGGAACCGAGATGGCCACCAACAGACCGATAATCAGAATGACGATCAACACTTCGACCATCGTGAAAGCAAAACGGCGTGCGGGCATGGCCAAACACCTTTCTGGAGAAAACCGGCGCCCCCGGTTACTCGTTGGCCCTAAGATGGCGGCAGTCCCCCCGCCTGTGCCATTCTAACCGTCCGGAGCGGCAAACAACAGCAGTTGCCCGAGCTTGCCGTCCGATTTTGTGGCCCCCGGCGCTCAGACCAGCCCTTTGCGCACCGCCCAAACGGCCGCCTGGGTGCGGTCCGACACGCCGATTTTGCGCAAGATGTGCTGGACGTGTTCCTTGACCGTCTCGTAGCTGATCGAAAGGCTCTTGGCGATCTCTTTGTTCGTCAGCCCGAAGGCCACCTGCCGCAGCACTTCGGCTTCGCGCTGTGTGAGGGTTACTTCCACGTCTCCGGCCACCCGAGGGGTGGAAAGCGCGCCGGTGACCCGCCGCAGTTGTTCCCGGGTCCAGGCGCTTTCGCCGGCGGCCGCTTTGCGAATGGCCGAAACAATCTGGTCCCGAGTGGCCCCCTTGAGCAGGTAGCCGCACGCACCCAGCGCCACCGCCCGGGCCACGTAGGTGGGATTGTCGAACGTGGAGAGGATGAGCACCGGCATCTTGGGCCGTTCCAGCTTGATGCGTCCCAAGGCGGCCAGGCCGTCCCCTTCGGTCATGCGAATGTCGATCAACGCCACGTCGGGATTGTGTTCCAAGGCCTTCTGGACCGTCTCCTCGCCGTTGGTGGCTTCGGCCACGATCTGGATGCCGGTTCCGGCCAGCAGCGTGCGGAGCCCGGTGCGCACCACTTCGTGGTCGTCGGCGATCAGTAGTCGAATGGCCATGACTCCTCCCCCTGATTTGAGAACCCCAGACAGCCCGAAAAACAACCGAACGGCAAAACCATTCGCACTCGCTTCGGCCTGGAAACATCCGGCCTAAAGCAATGGAGGAGCCTTTTCGATACCCCCCACATGGTGCCATTGTAAGTTTCGGCAGCGGATTTTCCAACGCGAATTGGGGAAAACACGCTTTGCCGGGACGCTTCGGCTCCCGGTTTCCAGGGGGGTGCCGACGCCCCAAGGCAAGCAGTTCCCGAGGGCGGGATGACTTAAACGCTTGGGGGATAGGGAATGGGAAAGTCTGAGGGAAGAGACGAGAGGTCCTTCAGCCCCCTTTTGCGAATCGGCGATCCAGCGTCTTGAACCCGAGGTGGCAGCCGGCTGGGCAACTCCCCGGCGTTCCTGCAAAGGGGCTACGGCGACTGGGTAACCCAACTCAGCGGAAAGCGGACCACCTGCAACATGGCCAGATGGGCGTATTTTTTCGTGCTGCCGGTGCAATGGCCCAACAACACGTAGTCTCCCACGAACTCCACGGCCGTGTAGCAGTACCAGCCGGTAGGGTCGTCTTCCAGCACGCGGCGGTTGATCCAAGTGCGTCCCTGGTCGCGGGAGATGGCTACCACCAGTGGGGTGCGCTTGCCGCGAATCTGCGGCGTGGCTTGCGAGTGGTCGTTCCACACCGCCAGCAGGTCGCCGGTGCCGGGGATGCGCTTGATCGTGGCCGGGGAAACCGGCGAGACGAGCTGCGAGGGCTGGAGCTTGCTCCAGGTTTCGCCTCCGTCGCGGGAATAGCTCACGTACTGCGAGCCTCCGTTGGTGCGGCAGTACAAAAGCAGCGTACCGTCGGCCAGTTCCACCACGCCCGGTTCCTGGGTGACCAGCCGCTTGCCCTGGGCGTCGTAGCCCTTGAACATCGAGCGGCTGCGGCGCCAACTCCGCCCGCCGTCATCGGAAAGATAGCAGGTAATCTGCCCCAGCCAGTCCGGTTTCTCGTACTGCGGCAGATTGTGCACCGAAACGGGAACCACCAGCCGCCCGCTGCGCAGTTGCACCACGCGGTCGTTGTTCAGAACGTAGTAGCCTACCGGGGCTTGGATTACGTAACGGGGCTCGCTCCAGGTCTTGGCCTCGTCGGTGCTGAACCGTACCAGCGGACGGCAATCCTTGAGCGAGTTTTTCCGCAGGTAGAACAGCGCGATGCGCCCGTCCTGCAGCCGCAGCAGCGAAACGCTCATCACGTTCATCCCGCCCTCGTTCGCCACCACGCGGCGGTCTTCCTGGCTCCAGGTCCGACCTCCGTCGCGGCTTTCCCGGGCGGCCAGGTAAGCCGGGCCGAAGTCGCTGTTGCTCTTGCCCGTAAAGTGCGTGTAGATGAACAGCAACCGGCCGTCCCGCAGGCGGACGAAGTCCCCTTCGCTGTTGCGAGGGTTCCCCGGCCCAGGCGGCAAAAGCAGCACGCGCTCGACCGGTTTCTTCTCCTGGGCAGAGTGCCCGGGCTCCTGGGCCCAAGCCCCCGGAACGCAAAACACAACCAGGCACAAGCCACACAACACGGCGCGCAACATGGGTCTTGCTCCTTGAGGGAAAGAGGTCACTGGGCCAGAGGCGGCGGCACCTGCTCGTTGGCCAACAGCTCCTCCAGCTCCTGGCGGCGGCGAATCAGGTACGGCGTGCCCTCCAGCACCAGCACCTCGGCCGCCAGCGGCTTGGAGTTGTAATTGGAACCCATCACCGAGCCGTAGGCCCCGGCCACGCCCACCACCAGCAGGTCGCCCACCTGGGCTTGCGGCATCGGCCGCGAGACGACGTAACCTCCTTCTTCCTGGGTAAAGATGTCGCCCGATTCGCAAAGCGGCCCGCCCACGGAAACTTCCACCAGGGGCTCAGGGGCCGGGTTCCCGTTGCGGCGACACAGGCTCAGTGGGTGATAGGCTCCGTACATGACCGGTCGGGCCAGGTCGTTGAACCCGGCATCGACCAGCCAGAACGTGCGTTCCCCCTGTCGCTTTACGGCCCGAATCTCGGCCACCAGATAGCCGCTTTCGGCCACCAGGAACCGGCCCGGCTCGATTTCCAACTGCACCGGATGCCCCAGTTGCCGGGAAATCCGGTCCCGGGTCTGCTCCCAAAGCTGGTGGTAGCGGTCCAGGTCTAGCTCAGGCTCTTCGGGACGATACGGCACCGGCAACCCCCCGCCGGCGCTGATGCTGCGCAGGTGGGGGCCGGCCTGCCCGGCCAGTTGTTCCATGGCCTGGCACACCTGGGCCAGATGTTCCAGATCGGTCCCGGAGCCGATGTGCACGTGCAGGCCCACCACGCGGTGGCCCAGCCGCTCGGCTTGCTTCAGGCACTCGGGCAGTTGTTCGTGCCAGATGCCGTGTTTGGACTGCGGGCCGCCGGTGTTGGTCTTTTGACTGTGGCCGTGGCCGAAGCCGGGATTGATGCGCAGCGTAATCTCCTGCCCCCCGACGGCTTCGGCCAGTTGGTCCATCATGTCGGCCGAGCCGCAGTTGACGTGGATGCCGTGCCGGGCCACCAGTTCCAGGGCGGGCCGGTCGAAGATATCGGCCGTATAGACCACCGGGGGCGGATCTCCCTGGGCAGGGTAGCCCGCCTGCAGCGCCCGCACGATCTCCCCGGCGCTGACTGCATCCAGCACCACTCCCTGGCTGCGTAGCAGGCGCAAAATGGCCAGGTTCGAGCAGGCTTTCTGGGCGTAGCGCACCACGGGAAAGCGGCGCAGTTGCTCGCAGCGGCGCAGGATGACTTCTGCGTCGTACACGTAAAGCGGGGTGCCGAACCGCTCGGCCAGCTCCGCCACGGACACTCCGCCAATGTGCTCCACCAGGGGCGAAAACCAGGGACGAGTTTCCATCTTGAATCGCAAGTCCTCTGCTGGAAAAATGCTGCGGCAAAACGGCTCCGTCCCCGGCCTGTTGGCCGGGAAAGGGGCAGGCCCTATGATCCTACGCCGCCTCCGGCGGAACAAGCCCCCGGGTAGTCCGGTTACCCGCCGCAGGACGAAAAAAACCGGTGCCAAGGCCTTGATTCTTCGCCCCCGGGGACGATAAATAATGAATGAACGAAGTGCCCGAGTGGCGGAATTGGCAGACGCGCATGATTCAGGTTCATGTGGCCGCAAGGCCGTGGAGGTTCGAATCCTCTCTCGGGCACCTAGGCTAGCGTCTTTCCAGCGGCCGAGGGCCGGTATCCGGCGGCGTGGCTGCAGCGGTTGTGAGACTTCGTGACGGTGCCGGGGAGTGGTGCTCCGGTGCCTGATTTTTTGCGCTCCTGGAAGCCGTTTCCTGCGGCCAATCCCTCGGTTTCCGGTATATCAGGCGGCGTGTGCAAACAGGGGCTTTCGGCGGATTGTCCGGCCGGGGGTCCCATGCGGCGGGTCCCCATCCGGTGTCGGCTTCTCCCTTAGAAAAAGCTCCCGGCGGTGAACTCCTCGTTGCCCTGGTGGATTGCTCTTGGCGAACACCTGCCCGAGGCGGTGTTGCTGGCCTGGTTCTTCGCCGTGGGAGCCTGTGTGGGTAGCCTGCTCAACGTGGTGATTCATCGCCTGCCTCGGGGGATGAACCTCTGGCGCCCCCGGTCGCACTGCCCTCGCTGTAAAGAACCGATCCTGGTTCGGGACAACATCCCCCTGTGGAGCTGGTTGCGGCTTGGTGGACGCTGCCGCCATTGCGAGGAGCCGATTTCGGGACGCTATCCGCTGGTGGAGCTAATCTGCGGGCTGCTTTTTCTGGCGGTGGCTTGGGCCGAGGTGGTCGCCCGCGGATGGAACCTGCCACCGGCGCTGCAAGAAGCAGTCTGGAGTGGGCCCCGGTGGCGATTCCCCTGGCTGCCGGCAGCGGTGGCCCTGGCCCACGCCGCGGTGCTAGCGGGAATCGTGGCTGCGGCCTGGATTGCCCGGGACGGCTTTCCGGTCCCCTGGCGATTGACCCTGGTGTTGTTTCTCCTGGCCGGGGGAGCCGTGCTTGCGCTTCACGGGGGCCGGATGCTCCAGAAGTCCGCAGGGCTGCCGTACCGAAGACCTGCTCTGCGGGTGGAGCCGGGACCGCTGGGGCTTCCTCTGGGCCCAGGCGATCTGCTGGCCGCGCTGGCCACCGGGGGGGCAAGTGCGGGCCTGGGGCTGCTGCTTATACGATTGGGCCAGTCCGGCGGTCTTTTTTCCCAAGGCGGCGACTTGCAGTCGGTCGCTTCGGACCTGGGAGAAACGCCCTCCTCGGACGCCGCGCCGCCGGCGGGCCAGTTGGCACTACTGGCCCCGGTGGGTGTGATGCTGGGGCTGCTGGGAGTTTTGCTCTCGCTGGTCGGAGCCGCCGCGGGAAGCACCGCGGCGTGGTTTTTCCGCCGGGAGCAAGCGAGGGCCGGCTGGTGCACGGGGCTTTGGTTCGGAGCCGCAGTTGCCTTGTTCGGCTGGCGCTGGTGGTGGAGTGCCGCGGGTTCTTTACAATCGGTGGGACTTCTCGCCCTTGATCTGGCAGCCGTGGGTTGCGGAGCCTTGGGTGTGGCCCTGGCCGCAGCCTGCGGCCCGATGCGAACCGAGCCGGAAGAACTCCCTTGCCGGGAAAAGGAACCAGCCGATGCCCGATCCTCGACCGAGCCTGGAGCGGATTCTTAACTCGCCCAGCTACCGCCTGGCGGAAAAGGACACCGAGTTTCTGGCCCGGCCGGAACTCCGCGGCGTGCGCCTGCAACTGGAGCTGCTCAAGCCGGAACTGATTCTGCAAGAACACAACATCCGCTCCACCATCGTCGTCTTCGGTGGCACGCAGATTGTCTCTCCCGAGGAAGCCCGACGCCGGCTCGACTACGCCCGGCACATGCTGCAAAAGCATCCGGAGCATCCGCGGTGGCAACGCGCCGTAGCCCGGGCCGAGCGCATCGTGGAAAAGAGCCACTACTACGAACACGCCCGGCAGTTCGCCTACCTGGTTTCCCGATGCTGCTGCCGCCAGGAGGAGTGCCACTACGTCATCGTCACCGGCGGGGGGCCCGGAATCATGGAAGCGGCCAACCGCGGAGCCTACGAGGCGGGGGCCAAAACCGTGGGGTTGAACATCACCTTGCCGGCCGAGCAGATCCCCAACCCTTACATCACGCCCGAGCTGTGCTTCCAATTCCACTACTTTGCCATTCGCAAGATGCACTTTCTGCTGCGGGCCCGGGCCGTGGTCATCTTTCCCGGCGGGTTCGGCACGCTGGACGAGCTGTTCGACGCCCTCACGCTGCGGCAGGTGCGGCGGATGCAGGAGATTCCCATCGTGCTGTACGGGCGGGAGTACTGGCAACGGGTCATCGACTTTCAGACGCTGGCCGACGAAGGCGTCATCGCCGACGAGCACCTGGACCTCATCCAGTTCGCCGAATCGCCGCAGGAAGCCTGGGAAACCATTGTCCGTTTCCACGGCGAAGAACACCTGCTGGAACAGACGCTCGGTTCTTCGAATCCTCAAGCCCCCACCTCCACAGCCGACTAAAGAGGCGGTGGGGCGACTTTTTCACGGCCGGGCCGGCGCAGGTAGCTCGGCCAGTCCCGGCGTGGTTGCATCGTACACCTCCAGCTCCACCACCCGGGCGCCGAGGTCGTTCAGACTGTCCGTGATGACGAGGCGCACGTATCGGGCCTCCACCGGATCGAACCAGCGCCAATCCCCATGCGGGCGTGCCGGGTTCAAGTTCTTCGTCTCGTCCACCACGGTCTGCCACGTCTTGCCGTCCCGGGACACTTCGATGCGATAGCGATAGACCTTCAACGGTGCATCCAGGTCGTCGTCCGGCTCCCAGTGCATGTAAACGCGCGTGTGGTTGATACGGCGCACTTGTTCCAGATCGAGCTCCAGCCATTGAGGCAGCGGAAACCGAGGAATTGCCCGGGCCTTCGGGGCGGAACACCAATAGCGGTGCCACTCGCGTCGGCCGTCGACCGCCAGCTCGGGCCCCAACCCCCGAGCCGAAGAGGACGCCCGCACCGGCTTGCCCCTGGCCAGGTTCTGCCAACGGGGCGGGGGAGGCTCCAGGGGCCGAGGGCTGAACTCGTACACTCGAACTTCCCCCGCGGCAACGGAAGTGGCAAGCGCAAGCTGTCCGGCACTGGTCGAAACCGCCTTGAGCCGCTCACCCCCGAGCCATTCGAGCACGTGGCGGTGTGCCTCGCCGTGGTGGAGCAGCCGGATGGGAGTGCGCGCCGGACGGCGGACCGCATAGCTGTGCGCAACCCCCAAGGATTCGACCGAAACGTCCCGGCGCACGTCGTAGTTGTACACCACCGCCAGCCAGTTCTCACCGCGGCGACGGATTTCCCAGCCCATGTACGGGCGTGCCGCCTCGGGCACAGCCACACGAAGCGGGGTGACCGCGGCCGTCAGCTCGGCAATCAGTTTGCCCACGAGCTTCAGAACGGGCTGTTGCTTCCAGTACCTGCGCAGCAGGAAATGCCCCGAACGGGGCTGCTCCCCGTCCGCCTGGACCGCGTAATGCGTGCAGAGCAGAATCACCTGCCCCTTGCCGTATGGTTTGACGGTCACCAGCGGATGCCCGTCGCACTGGTACAGGACGCGGGCATCGATTAGCTCGGCCCGATGGTATCGAAACGGCTTTTCGTCCCACCGAGTGCGCTTCCGGCTGTCGCTGACCTGGCGGCCGGTCAACAGCTCGCCGTGCAGCACCACCCCCGTCAGCTCGCGCCAGCCGCGGGGGTCCTCGGCGGCAAGCACATCGGGGGCATGGACCACAAGAGTGCCGCCGGAACGGACAAATCCCTTCAGCGCCGTGGTCAGAGTACGTTCCAGGCGAAGACCGCCCATGGAAAACGCCACGCAGAACGGCTCGAGCAGCCGCTCCGGCGTTAGGCCTGACCGCAGCTTTTCGTTCGGCCGGACGATTGCAAACAGCTCGCCGAACGGGGCCGCCCGAAAGTAGCCGGCCGTCCAGCGTGTGGCCGGCGGTTCCGGAAACAGGACGTCCTTGATTAGGCCGTGGTTGAACTGGTCGGCGTCATCATACGGTACGGCCCAGAGGCGGCTGAGCCCGACGGGCAGCCCGTACGTTGTCCCTCCCAGGCCAATTTCCCGCTCGCGATCCAGCAGCAACGCAATCGGCACCCAGGCCGTTCCCCGGTCGGGATAGCGATGCGCCAGGTCCAACAGCCGATGAAAAACCCGGCCAACGGGCGTAAGCTCGAACTGGCCGTCGCGTTCGACGTCGCCGATGCCGGTCATCGGACACCCTTCCGGAGTCAAGAACGCCGCTCCGGAAAGGTAGGGCCGAAGGTAGTAGATGGTCAGCAGCTCTTTGGGCAAGCCCAGAGCGCGGCCCCCACGGTGGCCGATGCCCGCACGCATCAGCGGATGCGTGTGATGCCGCTCAGTGGGCTCGAATCCCAACCAGACCAGATAGTCCGCGTGGGCATCGGCGTGGCGGAGCAGCCCGCGGGCAAGAGCCACATCAAGGGCGGAGCAACCCTTGGTGCCGATGGTACGCACGTCGGGGCGGGCCGCCAGAAAATACGGCGAAAGACTCATCTGCCAGACGACAGGGGTCCGGTCCTCCCAGTACGCATCGGCCAACAGCTCGGTCAATCGTTTCAGCTCGGAGCGTGTCCAGCGGTGCTCAGGCTCGGCGTAGAACGGCAGCTCACGTCGCACCCGCGGCAGCACGCGCTGTTCCATGAATTTGCGAAGCCCTTCGTCTGTCCAATGCCCCATCGAAGAACCGGGCCACCGCTTCCCCTGGCGCACGTAATAGAAGAACGGCTCGAGCCGGTAAAGTTCCTCCGGGTGGCTGGCTCCGAGCCAGAGTTCGCGGGCCGGTCCTTCGGGCGGCAAAGGGGCAAGAGGTTCGCCCCGCGTGAGATCGTAGTCGATTGTGTAGAACGGCCACCGGTGTTGCAAAAACCGGGCGGCAAGCTGGCGGTAAATGTTGGGCACATTCGCTTCCGGCTGAAAGTGCCGCAACGAAAGGTACCCCTGCACCAGCTCGTGCGCCATCCCGACCTGCTTCATCGCCTCCACCCCCTGTTTGGAAAACCAGTCGTACGGTCCCTGGGCGGAGAAGTAAAACGGCCTTGCAAAACGGCGCGCCGTCAAGGGACGCGGAGAGCGTTCCAACACCCGGCGACGCGCGACGAGCACGGCGTCAAGCTCCGGAGGAGAAGTGCCCTCGGCCGGGAAAGCCGCCGCAGGCAGCAACGCCACCAAACAACCCAACCAGCACCAGCGGTTCAGCACGAACTTCCTTCCGCTTCGCATACCAAACAATTTCCGGAATCGAGGAAAGCCCCGGAGTTGTTCCTTTAACCAGGGGAACATTTCACTTATCGCTGCCATCGTGCCCACTCGCCTTCGCGACGCGGAGGTTTTGCCGCGTAGAACCCTCCGTGTCCGAGAACCGGAAGCACTGCGGCGATTGTGGCCAGCGGCAAGGACGGCCGTCAACTTACACGTCGGCCCGACGGGGAATATCGAAGCTCACAGGGCGAAGTGTTGCCCGATCTGCCCGATGAACCCAATTGCCGCTGCATGACCGTGCCCGTGCTCAAGCCCCCCCAGGAAATCGACCCGGAGTTCTGGCAGCACAGTTTCAAGCAGTGGGAAGACGCCCGGCGGGGCCGGGAGCCGTTGGGAGCTTCCGCTCCAGGGCAGGAAAAACCGGCCGGTGCGGAAGCACCGCAGAAAAGCGGCTTAGACGCCCTGGGCAAATCCGTGCCGGCGGCAGACGATATGGCCCAGTGGTGGAAGCGGGCTACCGAAAAACAGCGCGAACAGGCCGTGGGCAAGCGCCGTTATCAGCAGATGAAAAAGCTGCTGGGCCGCGAGCCCCGCTGGGAGCACTTTATTGATCCCCAGGGCCACTTGATGAGCGTGGAGAACCTGGCGGCCGAATCCCGCCAGGAACGGAACCGGCGGCTGGGTCTTGTGCGCAAGCAACTCACAGCCCAACGCCGGGCCTACCGTGATGTAAGCCGCTTGGGGGTGCTTTGGCCCTACCGGCGGCTGCCCACGCACAAGGACCTGAACCTGCTCTGGCAGGACGTGTTTCCGCTGTGGCGCAAGGTCCGCGACGGGGAACTGCCTGCCGAGGCCCTGGGGGACCAGACCCGCTGGGCCAAGTTCGGCGTGGTGGACAAAAAGCAGGCCCAGCGTATCCGCAACGAGCTTCGCCGCCAGCTCCAGCAGGCCCGGGCCAAGGGCAATCGCCTACGAGAGCGGCTCCTTTCCCGGCTGGTGAATTTGGACCTGGAAAACTTCGAGCACGTGCTGCAAGCCGAAGACCTTGCTCACATGCTGAATGAACACGGTCCAGGTCGGGAGAAGCGCGAAGGCCAGGTGCCCTTGCAAAAGCGGCACGTGGTGCAAATGCTGCCACGGCTGGTGCAGCAGTTTGACTCGGTTTCGATGGGAGACGTGGGAACCGAGCAAGCACCAAAGGAGTGGGTGAAACGGAACAAGCTCAGGATAGAGTTCCACAAAAAAGGGAAGAAGTACGTAACGCACTACGTGGCAGAGATCAGCCAGAAAGACCAGAAGCTTTCTGGCGTGACGATGTACGTCACCCGAAGATAAAAAAACAGGGCTTGCCGCCGGGTCTTCCCCTTGTTGGCCGGTCCTAAGCCGGGTGGGGCGGCCACAAGCCCTATCTAACAATGATTTTCGTCCAAACGGCCCGAAAATCAAGCTTTTTTCCCTTGACGAAGCGCTAAATCCTTTCGCACCGTAGGGGAAACTGCTTTCCCCCCAGGGTATCGGAACCACCGAGCCCGACCGGACGCCTCGGCACGAGGCCCCGCCGGTCGGGCTTTTTTGTTTGGGTTGAAGGCTTGGAGGCTTGGAGGCTTGAAGGGGGTGGAGGCTTGGGGGCTTGGAGGCTTGGAGGGTTGCAGGG
>WFOE01000081.1 GCA_015488215.1 Planctomycetales bacterium | reverse complement strand
GTACTGGGGCGGGTGGGACGTGTCGATGGCCGCGTCGGCCGCGTGCCGGGCCGGACGCCCCCGGGCACAGGACGTGTCGGACGCGGCGAGGGGCGCACGCTGGGCCGGGGACGATTGTAACTGGGCCGAGGCATCGGGCGGCTCATCGACGGAGTGCGGCGCACCGCGCCACCCCGGTAGCCTCCGCCGCCGCGAAATCCTCCTCCGCGGCCTCCACGACCTCCGCGACTCCACACTTGTTCTTCCAGTGTCATCGTCAGGGCCAGCACGACGGCCAGACCCACGGCGGGTTTCCACATGCGAGTTTGCATGGCTCGGTTTCCTGTCTGGGTTAGAAGGGGAAAGACAATAAGCGAAGCGTCTTCTGCTTCCGGTCCGTATCGCGGAATGACAACGGCTACTGCTCCTCGGGCGAGTCTCCGGGCACGTGGGGGCTTATGCGGACGATGGTCACCTCGGGCAGATTGGGCAGCGGGCGTCCCCGGGCCGTGCGATTGATCGACTTCCAGCGGAACCGGTTTTCATCCACCCGGGTGATGATGTTCACCGCCGCCGCTTTGCCCCCTTGGGGCAGCGTACTGGTAACGGTAACAATCCAGCGGTTCCCGCGGCGCGTCCATTGCCCTTGGCCGAACCCCCCGTCGGAATCGAACACCCAGGAGCGGATTTGTTTTTCGTTCGGGTCCCAGGTAATCAACTGCATACCGGCCAGTTCCACGCCCTGGGGAGTGAGCACGTCGAAGAAGCGAATCAGAAAGTTCCGGTTGCGGCTCCAGCGGCAGGTGGTCTTGACCACGCCGTCCTCGGCTTCGTCGATCCAGGTGCCCACCATCCACTCAAGCTCTTTCAGCTTCTCGTAACGCGAAGGGGGCTCATACACCTCCTGTTCGCTCACCCGGTCCAGAAACCACTGCTCCCCCTGCTTCACGTGCACGGCGGTGTAGCGGGACAGGTCGCTGTTCCCTTCCGGATAGACCACGCGGGCCCGGCCTTGTTCCAAAGCCACATGGGGGGAAAGCAACCGGATTGACTCGACCTCCACCACCAGCTTCACTTTGCCCAAGGTGGCGAACATCTGCCGGAACTCTTCGACGATGGCCCGGCGACCGCGCACCTGCCGCCCGGTGACGGGATTGACGTACACGGCTTCCGGCAGCCAGTGTTCGGCCAGACGCTGGGCGTCCTGGGCGTTGAAGGCGGCCACGTAGCTTTCCACGCGGCGGCGGATTGCCTCCACGTCCGGATCGGGGGCGGCCAGTTCTTGTGGCAGAGCGAGTGTAGGGGCAAACACCCCCGCCACCAACAGTGCCAGCATGCCGCGGCCAGGCCATATCAGGGAACGCATCAGGCCAACTCCTTGCAAAAGAGACTTTTTCCGGTGGGAACGACATAAACACGCCCGAACGAACCGCCTGTCCGGGCAAGCCCACAGCCTGTTAGAGCACCAAGAGAATCGTTTTGATCAACTATCCGGAACAGCCGCTGCTGCCCGCTCCCCCGGTAGCAAGAACCACACGCAACGTGCCTGTTGAAACTGCCGGGGACGGCGGCCTTGTTTTTCGGTCGGGCCGAAGGCCACCGCTTTGTCCGCCGGGAAAGACGGCCCGCTGGACCGCAGAATCGCCGGGCGGAAAAGAAACCAAAGAGGAGAAAACTCACACAAGCCTTACCAGAAGGCAGAAAGCAAACAAAACGCCGACGCCCCATTATTGGCCCGGCGCCGCCGCTTGTCCACGACGCAAACGCCCCAAAAACGCAAAAAGCCGCCTTGGGGGCGCAAGAGAGTCCGTCCCTGGTGGTCGAAACCCCCGTCCCGATTCAACCCAGCCGAACGCACCGGCCGGGTCGGGCTGTGCCGTTACAAGCCCCCGTTCAATCCAGCAACAGCCCGCGGAAAGGCTGTTCGTCCTCGGGGGCCGATTCCCACTCGCGGCGCATCTGTCGCAATCCGTAGGCGCACAGCTCGAAGTGCTGGCTCAACCGTTCCAGCACGCGGTTCTGCTGGTCGTACTGCGGGTCGTCGTAGGTGCTGGCAATCCAGTAGGAACGCTTCCCCTGGGCGCAGTAGTCCACAAAGTGGTCCAGCCGGCCCGGGCCTTGCAGCCGCTTGAGACCTTCCGGATACACGCCGGTCCAGAACAGCGTGAAATCGCCGATGTGGCGGTAGATTTCCCGGCGTGCGTCGCCCACGCGCTGTTGGGCCTCCAGGAGCATCTGGCCCACCTGTTCCAGCCGCCTTCCGGCCAGGTCGCGGATGCGGTACACGGCGTCGAAGTGGACGAACCGCACCAGCATGTCGCTCAGGTAATCCACCAAAGGCGGATCGGCCATCCCCAGTTCGGTAAAGAATGTGTGCTGAGCCAGCCCGCTGAAGAACCGCTTGAGTTGCCCTTGCCGAGGTGTCATACAACGCGCCTCCACAAGCTGAGCCGTTTCCCGAACCACCGGGCGGGAAACCCACTCGGGGGGCCGGTGCAGGCCTTTTCCATTCTAGATTGCCCCGACAACCGGGGTCAATCTGAGCCTGAACCCGCCCAGACGTCCGGTTCGGCTCCCATACTCAAGCCGAAGTGTGGAAAGACGTTGCGCGAAAAAGACAAGCAGGCAAGGCTGTGGGGCAAGCAGATGGCCCATGGCGCTTCGAGCCCAGCGGAGTGCTCTCAGGCCGTACGAACTTGCCGATGGCCGTTGGGGGTGAGTGCTCGAAGACGCGCAGCAAAGTCTTGCAGGCGGTCCGATGCGGCCGGTATGAAACGACAAGCCCGTTGGCCACCAGGCCGCCTTCTGCGGCGCGGTGTCGCAGGGCGGAAGGCGGCCCAAGCCAAACCTGGACGGTGCCTGGCGGAAATCAGAACAGGCCCAGGGCCGTCAGGCTGTAACGGACCACCAGCCCGGCGGCCACCACCGAAACCATGCTCATCAGCTTGATGAGGATGTTCAGGCTGGGACCGCTGGTGTCTTTGAACGGGTCGCCCACCGTGTCGCCCACCACGGCCGCTTTGTGGGCTTCGGAGCCCTTGCCGCCGTAGTGGCCCGCTTCGATGTACTTCTTGGCGTTGTCCCAGGCCCCGCCGGCGTTGGCCATGAACACCGCCACGCAGAAGCCGGTGGTAAGTGTTCCGACCAGCAGGCCAATCACCCCGCCCACGCCCAGCAGCAATCCGGTAACCACCGGCAGTACCAATCCCAGCAGCGAGGGCAGAATCATCTCCTTCTGGGCCGCCCGGGTGCTGATGGCTACCGGTTCGGCGTAGTCGGGCTTTTCTTTGAACTCCAGAATGCCCGGGCGTTCCTTGAACTGCCGCCGGACGGCTTCGACCATTCCCTTGGCCGCCCGGCCCACGGCTTTCATCGTCATGGCACAAAAGACAAAGGCAGCCATCGCTCCCAGGAAGACGCCGACCAGCACCTTGGGGTTCATCAGCGTGGCGTCGTAGTACGTGGCGAACTGGGGCAGCGTGGCGTGGTGCAGTTGGACCAGTTCTGCGTTGATAGCTGCGAAGACCAGGTGTTCGCGCCCCCGCTTGGTTTCTCGCCGCAGCATGCCGTCGGGGATGCGGGCCGGGCCCTGGGACGCGTCGATTTTGCGCCAGGCTGGGCCGACTTCTTCTTCACGGAGCACATCGGGCATGATGAGCCACTTGCTCACCGCCGCGGTGGCCGAGGGGTGCTCGCCTTCATGGACTTCGATGACGAACTGGTCGGCCACTTTGTACAGGCCCGGTTCCAGCTCCGCTTTGAACGCCCCGCTTTCGGTGCGGCGGACTTGGGCGGCTTCGTTGCCCCAGCGTTCGAAGCCCATCCGCACTTCTTCCACGTAGGCGGCCAGCAGGGCCAAGGCAGTCAGCGCGGCCGAGCCGATGGCAAACCCTTTGCCCGTGGCAGCCGTGGTGTTACCCAGGGAGTCCAGTGCGTCGGTACGGCGGCGCACCTCGGGGTCCAGACCGGACATCTGGGCGTTCCCCCCGGCGTTATCGGCAATGGGACCGTAGGCGTCGGTGGCCAGTGTGATGCCCAGGGTGCTCAGCATCCCCACAGCGGCGATTCCCACGCCGTAAAGCCCCAGGGCGAAGTAGCTCATGTCGTTGTAGTGCCAGCCGTTGGCAAAGCCGAAGGCCAGCAGCGTGCCGACGCTGACCACGATGATCGGCACCCAGACGCTCATCATCCCTTCGGCCACCCCGGCGATGATGACCGTGGCCGGTCCGGTAACGGCCTGGGCGGCCAGTTCCTGGGTGGGTTTGAACTCGTCGCTGGTGGCATACTCGGTCCATTTGCCGATGATCCAGCCGGCCAGCAGCCCGACGACGATACTGGCCGAAACGCCCGGGATGAAGCCGAAGAGCATCGTGCCCTCCACCCGGGGCATCAGCCACAGCGAAAGCAACACCGCCGCCACGACCACGCCGGCGGTGGAAGCGTTGATCCCGCGGGCCAGGGCTTTGAGCAGGGTCTTTTGCGTGGCGTCGTCCCCTTCGGTCCGCACCAGGTAAATCCCGGCAATGGAGAGGAAGATCCCCACGGCTGCAATGGCCATGGGCAGAAACAGGGTTTGCAATTGGGCCTGGATTGGCTCCACGCCTTCGGGCAACAGCTCGCCGGTGGTGAAGGCGGCCACGCCCAACGCAGCGGTGGCCAGAATCGAACCGCAGTAGGATTCGTACAGGTCGGCTCCCATGCCGGCCACGTCGCCCACGTTGTCGCCCACGTTGTCGGCAATGGTGGCCGGGTTGCGTTCGTCGTCTTCCGGGATGCCCTGTTCCACCTTGCCCACCAGGTCGGCACCCACGTCGGCCGCCTTGGTGAAAATGCCGCCGCCCACACGGGCAAACAGCGCCTGGGAACTGGCTCCCATGCCGAAGCACAGCATGGTGACGGTGATCTCCACCAACCCCAAGCCGAATCCCCAGTACAGGATGGCAAACCACAACGTGATGTCCAGCAGTCCCAAGCCCACCACCGAAAGGCCCATCACCGCCCCGGAGCGGAAGGCAATCTGCAGCCCCTTGTTGAGCGACTGCTGGGCGCCGCGGGCCGTGCGGCTGGAGGCCCAGGTGGCCGTCTTCATTCCGAACCATCCGGCCAGCCCGGAGAAAAACCCGCCGGTCAAAAACGCAAAGGGTACAAACACGCTCTGCACGCCCAGTACAAACGCCGCATAGGAGAGCAGCAGCGAGATGACCACAAAGAACATGGCCACCACCTTGTACTGCTGCTTCAGGTAGGCGTTGGCCCCTTCGCGCACGTACTCGGCAATGTTGCGCATCTTCTCGGTGCCTTCGTCTTCTTCCATCATCTTTTTGAAGAAGAGCCAGGCTTGCACTAACGCGGCCACCGCTCCGGCGAAGGCCAGCAGCCAGATCAAGCCGTACTGGCTCGTAAGCGGCTGCACCTCGCCTTCGGCCGCCGAAGCGGGCAAGGTGCCCAACAGCACCACGCCCGCGGTGCCCAGGCACCCGAGCACGGCACGGAACCGAGAAACAACCGGCAAAAGCACATTTTGCAGCATGGGCTGGCGCATGATGTTCATTTTCCGTTGGCTGAAGCTCCGGGTACGTGGTTCTGGCAAACAGTGGTTGTTCCCGTTGAAAAATGGCTTGTCCGGCCAAGCAAGGCAAAAGGAGCGGGCGCAGAAAATTGCGCAGCAGCAGAAAAATAAAGAGGGTCGGCAAAACAGGCGCGACCTCTTCGGGCGTTCCTACGCCAGCGGCTGGGAGGGAACCTCCCCGGCGGTGGGGCTAGCTGGGGGCCGGTTTCCATTCCTGGGGCTTCACAAAGGGGCAACTTTGTGAAATTGGGCACGAAGTGTAGCCCATCCTCGCCAAAGCTGTCAACCGCCCGAAGTGCCCCAATCCCGACTTTTTGCCACTTTCGGCTGGCAACCCCCTCCGCTGTCGGCTTCTGCGCAGACTCCCAGGAAAAATCGCCCGCTCTACCAGGCCGTCCATCCCCCGTCCACCACCAGCACGGCTCCGGTCATGTAGCTGCTGGCTTCCGAGGCCAGAAACACCACCGCCCCTTGGTATTCTTCCGGTCGGGCCATCCGCCCCAGCGGGGTGCGGTGCTGGTACTGTTCCACGAACTGCGGGTCTTGTCGGTCGTACACGCCGCCGGGCACCAGACAGTTGACCCGGACCCCGTGCTCCCGCCAGTGAACGGCCAGATACCGGGTAAGCTGGATCACGCCCGCTTTGCTGGCCCCGTAAGCCGGGGGGGAGTTGACGCCCGAGGTCCCATACACCCGCGGGTCGGGAGAAACCAGCCCGTAAGTGGAACTGATGTTGACAATCGCCCCTTGTCCCTGGGCGATCATCCGCCGGCCGAACACCTGGCAGGCCAGAAATACCCCGGTGAGGTTCACCTCCAGCACCTGTTCCCAGGGCCGCCGGGGGTATTGCTCCGGCTGGGAAGAATAAAACCCTGCACTGCGGAACTGGGCCGCATTGACCAGCACCGTAGGAGGCCCCAGCCGGGCTTCGATCTGCTCCAGGGCTTGTTCGAGCTGTTCCTGCCGGGTGGTGTCGCACGGCAGGGCCAGGGTGCTCAAATCCCGCTGTCCCAGTTGGGCTGCGGCCTGCCGGGCGGCTTCCAGGTCCACGTCCAGCACGGCCACGCGGGCCCCGGCCATCGCCAGCCCCAGGCACAGGTGGCGGCCAATCCGCCCGCCGCCTCCGACCACGGCGGCCACCTGGCCTTGCAGGCCGAATTGCCGGGCCAGCCACTGCTGTTGTTCGGGCAAAAGGTCCACGAGCCGGTTTTCCGTGTCTAGGGACTGCACGTTCGATTCGCCCTGTCCGGCCAGTGCTGGGCGGTTCCGATTGTGCCAAGCCGCCGCTTCCAGGGCCAGAGCTCCTCGTGGCTTCTTGACACCCCGCGAGCCCCCGGCCAAGGTGCAAAGGGGACTTCCCGGCTGCTTCCTTTGGCGGAGTGACCCCATGCTCCAGCAATGGCTCGATCTTTCCCGAGAAGAGCTCCGCGCCCGGCAACGGGAACGCCTCCACGCACTGCTAGAGCAGATTCTGCCCCAGAATCGCTTCTACCAGCGCAAGCTGGCCGGAAGGCCGACCCAACTGGAACACATCGACCAACTGGCCGCCTGGCCCACCACGGTCAAAGAAGAACTGCTGCCCGAGGACGACGACCCGTTCTACCTGGCCCGCAACCACACCTGGGAACCGGACCGCTACGTGCGGTTTCATCAAACATCCGGTTCCCGAGGGCGGGCTTTGCGCATTCTGGACACCGAAGCGGATTGGCAGTGGTGGATCGAAGCCTGGCAGTGGGTGCTGGACGCGGCGGAAGTCACCGCCCGGGATCGGGCCCTGCTGGCCTTCTCGTTCGGTCCGTTCGTGGGCTTCTGGAGTGCGTTCGACGCCCTGGCCCATCGCGGCGTGCTGGTCGTGCCCGGCGGGGGGATGAGCACCGAAGCCCGCCTGCACCTGCTGGCCCAATCGCAAGCCACGCTCGTGCTCTGCACGCCCACTTACGCCCTGCGGATGGCCGAAGTGGCCCGGCAAATCGACTTCCCGCTGGCCGAGCAGCCGGTGCGGGGGCTCATCGTGGCTGGCGAGCCGGGCGGGTCGCTTGCCGAGGTGCGCCAGCGGATCGAGCAGGCATGGAACGCCACCGTGTACGATCACGCCGGCGCCACGGAGCTGGGCCCGTGGGGCATCCCGCATCCCCGGGGGCTGCTAGTCAACGAAGCCCTGTACGTGGCCGAGTTTCTCGACCTGGAAAGCGGCCGCCCGGTGGAACCGCAGGGCCAATTGTGCCAGTTGGTGCTTACCAACCTGGGACGGCCCGGCTGTCCCCTGCTGCGTTACGAAACCGGCGATCTGGTCCGGCCCCGGCCTTGGCCCGAGCGGGGATTCGTGCTGCTGGAAGGCGGCGTCCTGGGCCGGACCGACGACATGGTTACCGTGCGGGGAGTGAACGTCTATCCTTCGGCCGTGGAAGCCGTGGTACGAAGTTTTCCCGAACTGGGCGAGTTCCGCATCATCTTCTTTCGCCAGGGCGAGCTGGACCAGTTGAAACTGGTGGTCGAAGATCCCCGAGATGATCCGGCGCGCCTGGCCCGCGAGCTGCAACTGCGGCTGGGGCTTTCGGTCCAGGTGGAGTCGGTGGCCCCGGGTTCGCTGGAACGATTCGAACTGAAGGCCCGGCGCGTCATCGACCGCCGGAAGGAGTCGCCCGGTTCCTGAGCGGCGACGAGCCCGACTGCCGTTTCAAACAGGCCGGCGCGGTACTCTCTCCGCCGGCGAGTCGTTGCCAAGAATAAACGCTTATTCTTGCATCGGTGCGGAAGCACCGCGCAAGACGCACGGCGCAAGCCGCAAGCCGGTTCCGGGCTTGGCGAGCTGCGGACTTCGGTCCGGGGAGGCAAGAAGAAACGCTTACTCGTTGTTTCTCCTCCGCCAGCTAAAGCTGGCGGCTCG
>WFOE01000080.1 GCA_015488215.1 Planctomycetales bacterium | reverse complement strand
GGCGTGGAGGGATGGGGGAAGAGCTGCCGCTCCAGCGGCAAAACAAGCGTTCGTGCTCGTACCCGAATCGGCAGCTCGCTCTTATCGGTAATCGCGAATCGGCAATCGGTGAGCGGCCGACTTCAGTCGGCGGAGGCTTTAGAGGCTATCACACAACTTCCGGCTGCAAACGCCGCGCCCGAGGATTGAAGCGGCGCCGGAGGAGTTGGTGATACGCTCTTAGGAACCTTGCAGCAGCTTTCCTTGCCGGGGATTCTTTTCCAGCCAGGTTTTCAGCCATTCGGCTTCGCTTTCCAGGTCGGCTTTCAGCTTTTCGAAGAACTCCTGCTGGAGCTCTTTTTCGCGTTCCGGGTCCCGGCGGTCCGTGGGCACCCGGCGGCTCAACACGTCCCTTACCCGCTGCAGGGCCTTGATGGCTTCGGCGAGCGATTCTCGTTGCTTTTGCTCTTGCACTCGGGCGGCCAGCCCCCCCTGGCCGTCGGCGCCCCAGAACGCAAGCAACGCGCGGGCCACATCCGCCTGCACCTGGCGGTACATCAGGTCCAGCGGCACTTCTCGGCTGATACTACGGTGAATCAGGTCCACGGCCACCAGGGCGGGTAGATACGGGTTGAACCCTTGCACCTGGGACAGATCGAGTCGGCTCAGTGCTTCCAGGGCGGTGATTCTCAAGGAAAGGTCTTCCTGCGGGTTGGCAGCCACCTCGTACAGTTTTTCCAGCACCGGATAACCGTTGCCACCGGGGGTGCCCGGGGCACGGAGATAGCCCAGCGCCTGGGCGGCCCGGGTGCGGACCCAAGTCTTCACCTCCGGCGAAGAATCCAGCTCCGGCCAGGCTTTTTCGAGCACTTGCAACAATGTTCGTTGTAGCCGGGCGGCTAGTTGAGGGTCGGAAACCTGCCCATAACGCGCGTGGCGTACCAGCCCGGCCAACGCCCCGATCCGGATGGGCAAAGGGTATTTCTGCGTGTCGGAAACGATGTCTAACAGCACAGGCAGCGCGGCTTCCAGCGGGAGCGGCGGCTGGTTGTCTTGGGCTTCCCGCTGATTGAGCAACCCGATAAGCAAAACGGCGTTATAGCGCACAGCCAGCGGGGCGTCTTTTTTCTCCACCACGGTGGGAAGTTGGCGCAGCAGATGGGCCACCGCTTCGTCGTGGGCGGCCGTGCTTCGCAGGTTGCCCAGGCTTCGCAGTTGTCCCAGCAATTGTTGCACCACCCGGGCGGCGAGCCGTTCGCTCTTGTAGTTGTAGGGAAGTTGCATCTTCTGGACGAAAGTGTCCATAAGCTGTTGGAGCTGCTGCCGTTGTTGGTCGCCGGTTAGGGTCCCGTTCCGGAACACGTCGGTCAGTTGGCCGCTCAGATTCGTAATACGAGCATTCAGCGCGCGGTCGGCCTGGCGTTGGGCTTTTTCTTGTTCTTGTTGCTTTTTGTCCTGGGCGGCGTCCTGGCCACGGTTCCTGCCCGGGCGCTGGGCGAACGACGGCTGCGGGGCAAGGATTCCCAGGATCAAAAAGCAACACGCTCCCCATCGGAACCAGCGGCTCATTGGCTTACCTCGACCAATCGAAGTGAAGAAACGGCAGTCACAACAGGAAATGCCCTGAGGGTTCCCTGTCTCCATCATACTTGGCCCCGCGGCGGAAAGCGAGAGTCGCTTGGCTCCTGGGAACGTTTCGCCGGTCCGGCTCCAGCCCCGGCTGCTGCTTGACAGCCCCAAGGGCTGCGCCGGATAAACAGAACGGCACACCCATCCTTGCATGGCCTGAGGCCCCTCTGCGGCCTGAGTCCCGCCTCTTGTCGAATCCGAAGGAGAAACGGATGCTAGTCTTCGACGCCCATCTGGACCTGAGCATGAACGCCCTGGAGTGGAACCGGGACCTGACCCAGCCGGTGGCCGAAATCCGCCGCCGCGAGCAGGGGCTGAGCGACAAGCCGGACCGGGGCAACAACACGGTCAGCCTGGTGGAAATGCGCCGGGGCCGGGTGGGCTTGTGCGTGGCCACCCAGATCGCCCGATACGTCAAGGAAGGCAACCCGCTGCCGGGATGGAAGTCGCCCCAGATCGCCTGGGCCATGACCCAGGGGCAGTTGGCCTGGTACCGAGCCATGGAGGAGCTGGGCTGGATGGTCCAGATTACCGACCGCCAAGGATTGCTGGACCACTTGAAGCTCTGGCAAGAGGACCCGCCCCCGGATGCCCCCATCGGTTACATCCTTTCGCTCGAAGGGGCCGACTCGCTCTGGTCGCTGGAACATGTGGAACGGGCCTACCAGTACGGCCTGCGAGCCATCGGCCCGGCTCACTACGGCCCGGGCACCTATGCGCCGGGCACGCACGCCACGGGGCCAATGACTCCCGCGGGACACAAGCTGCTGGCCAAGATGGAGCAATTGGGCATCATTCTCGACGCCACCCATCTTTGCGATGAGGCGTTCTGGGACGCACTGGACCACTTCGGCGGGCCGGTCTGGGCCAGCCACAGCAATTGCCGGGCGCTGGTGCCCCATGACCGCCAGTTTACCGACGAGCAGATTCAGGCCCTCATCGCTCGCGGCGCCGTAATCGGGATGCCGCTGGACGCCTGGATGATGGTGCCGGATTGGGTGCCGAAGAAAACCACGCCCCAGGAACGCAATCTCACCCTAGAAGTGATGATCGACCACATAGACCACGTGTGCCAACTGGCCGGCAATGCGGACCACGTGGGCATCGGTACCGATCTGGACGGGGGGTTCGGCACCGAACAGTGTCCCATGGACGTGGACACCATTGCCGACTTGCAGAAACTGCCCGAGATGCTTTCCCGCCGCGGCTACTCGGATGCGGACATCGAAAAGATTATGTACCGCAACTTTGTGGATTTCCTGCTACGGGCCTGGGCTTGACGGCGGGATAAACAGCCGACGGCCGGTCCTTAGCCGGCAAGGGGCTCACCCCTCGGACGTTTCGGCTGCCTGTGGCCACAGGGTGCGGTACGATGGGGCCGCCGAACCCGAGCCCGGAAACTTCGCCCTCGCAGTCTTCCAGGAGAGAGCAAGGTCATGCACTGGCACCGTTTCGTTCTGGCAGTGAGCGTGTTGTTTGCTAGCGTGTTGTTTGCTGTAGTGAGCCGAGCGGGCGTGGAGTGCGCCCAGGCGCAGGATTCCCCCCAGTCCAAGCCTCGTTGGAACCTAGTGGCT
>WFOE01000079.1 GCA_015488215.1 Planctomycetales bacterium | reverse complement strand
TACACGTCGGCCAGGAACTGCATGTCCACCTGGATCTGCCCTTCGCCGGAACAGGTTTCGCACCGGCCGCCGCGGACGTTGAAACTGAAATGCCCGGCCGAAAACCCGCGCGCCCGGGCGGCCGGCGTGTCGGCAAACACGCGGCGAATCTCGTCCCAAGCCTTGACGTAAGTGACCGGATTGCTGCGTACGGTGCGTCCCAGTGAACCCTGGCTGACCAGAATCACTTCGTCCAGCGATTCGGTCCCGTGCAGCTCGTCGTAGGGGAGCGGCTTGGGGCCGCTTTGGCCCAGTTCGCGGCATACGGCCCCGTAGAGCGTCTCCTGCACCAGGGAGCTTTTGCCCGAGCCGCTCACCCCCGTCACCACGCACAGCACGCCCAGGGGGAAGCGGACCGTGAGATTCTTTAGGTTGTGGCCCCGGGCGCCGCGCAGCTCCAGATAGCCCTGGTCGTGCCCGCGGCGCACGTTGCCTGCCGGCACGCAGCGGCGTCCGGAAAGATACTGGCCGGTCAGGCTGTCCGGGTCCTGTTTCATCTGCTCGGGCGTGCCTACAAAGACCACCTGGCCGCCCAGGTGTCCGGCCCCGGGGCCCATCTCCACCACCAGGTCGGCGCGTCGGAGGAAGGCTTCTTCGTGTTCGACCACCACGACGGAGTTGCCGCGGTCGCGCAGTTGTTCGATTGCCCGCAGCAGGCGCTCCGTGTCGCGGGGGTGCAGCCCGATTGAAGGCTCGTCCAGCACGTAGAGCATGTTCACCAACGACGAACCCAGGGCCGAAGTCAGCGCGGCCCGACGCGCCTCGCCGCCGCTTAGCGTCCGCAAAGGGCGGTCCAGGGACAGGTAGCCCAGCCCGACGGTTTGCAGGTACTGCAGCCGGTTGCGTACCTGCTCCAGCGGCACGCGCACCACCTGTTGCTGCCAGGGGGAAGGTTCCCACTGGCGGAAGAACTCCGCCGCCTGGTCCACGCTCATGGCGTGCACGTCGGCGATGTGGTGTCCCTGGATGCGGAAGGCCAGGGCCTCGGGCCGGAGCCTGCGCCCCTGGCAGGCCGGGCAGGTGCGTTCGCTGCGCCAGCGGGAAAGAAATACCCGCACGTGCATCTTGTACTTCTTTCGCTCCAGGTAGCGAAAGAAATCGTAGATGCCGTAGAAATCCTGCTCCGGATCGCCGTGCCAGACCAGTTCCAGCTCCTCGGGCGTGAGTTCTTCGTAGGGCACGTCGGTCCGGATGCCCAGCCGAGGGGCTTGCCGCAGCCAGCGGCGGAAATCCCGCGCCGCGGCCGGCGTGGTCCAGGGAGCAATGGCCCCCTGGGCCAGCGTTTTCCGCTTGTCAGGCACCACCAGGTCCGGGTCCACTTCCAGGTGGTTGCCGAATCCTTCGCATTCCGGGCAGGCGCCCAGGGGACTGTTGAAGCTAAACAGCCGCGGGTCCGGCTCCGGGTAGTCGCAGTCGCAGTATTCGCAGCGGAAGCGGTTGCTCCACAGCGTGCGATGCCACGGCTGCTGCTGGACCGGATGGACCGGTCCCCAGTCGTCCGGATCGGACTCCTCGGCCTGTACGTACACCACCGCCCGACCTTCACCCTGAGTGAACGCCTGCTCGCAGGAATCGTGGAACCGGCCCGGGGCCAGCCGCCCGGTTACGAGCCGGTCCACCACGATTTCCACGCCCGTGTGCGGCTCGGTTCCGGTTTCTGCGGCGGGTTGCTGCTGGGCCTGCTCGGCCCAGAGCCGGGCCAGCTCGTCCCGCTGCTGCGGCTCGTCCAGCCGGAACACGCGGCCGCGGCAGATTGCCCGCAGGAAGCCTTCCTTCTGAAGCTGGGCCAGTGCGTCCTGGGCGGATTGTTCCGGCAGCAGGCCGGGCGCCTCGTAGGCGAGCATGACCCGGCGGCCCGGGGGAAGCGATTCCAGGTAACGGAGCACCGACTCCGGCGAATCGAACTGGACCGTACGGCCACAGTGGCGGCAGTGGAGTTGGGCCGCCCTGGCAAAGACCAGCCGCAGGTGGTCGAACACTTCGGTCAGCGTGCCCAGCGTGGAGCGGCTCGAGCGGCTCAACTGGCCGCCGGTGACGGCGATCGAAGGCGGAATGCCTTCGATCCGCAAGGCGGCCGGGCGCTGGATCTGTTCCAGGAACTGCCGCGAGTAGGCCGAAAACGTCTCCAGGTAGCGGCGTTGCCCTTCGGCGTACAGGGTGTCCAGGGCCAGTGAGGTCTTGCCGCTGCCGCTCAAACCGCAG
>WFOE01000078.1 GCA_015488215.1 Planctomycetales bacterium | reverse complement strand
GCCTCCAAGCCCCCAAGCCCCTTCTACAGCACGGTAAGCTGCGGCAGTGGGGGTTCGGGCCCCTGGCGCACCCGAGCGGCAACCTCTTGCACCAGGCGGTAGCAGAGTCTCTGGAACACTTCGGCCAACTGAGGGTCTTCCCAGCACTGGGCCAGTTGGCCCGAATCGCCCCGGATGCGGATGCCCACGTTCAGCGGTACTTCGCCCAGGAAGGGCACACCGAGTTCCTGGGCCCGAGCCTGCGCCCCGCCGTGGCCGAACAGCTCGTGCCGCGTGTTGCACTCCGGACAGATGAAGTAGCTCATGTTTTCCACCATGCCCAGCAGCGGAATGTTCACCTTGCGGAACATGGCGATGGCTTTTTCGGCGTCGATCAGGGCCACGTCCTGCGGAGTGCAGACCACCACCGCGCCGGTAAGCGGCAGCAGTTGCGAGAGGCTAAGCGCCACGTCGCCGGTGCCCGGGGGCATGTCGATAATCAGATAGTCCAACTCTTCCCACTGGGTGTCGCGCAAAAACTGCATCAGCGCCCCGTGGAGCATTGGGCCGCGCCACACGACCGCTTCGCCCCGAGGGACCAGAAAACCCATGCTCATCACCTTCAGCCCGTCGGCCAGGATGGGCTGGATGCGGTTTTCTTCCACGGCCGGGCGCTGGTTGACTCCCAGCAGGTGCGGGATGCTGGGACCATACACGTCGGCGTCGAGTAGTCCCACTTTGCTTCCGGCCCGGGCCAGCCCCGTGGCCAGCGCGGCGGCCACCGTGCTCTTGCCAACGCCCCCTTTGCCCGAGCCGACGGCAATCACGCTCTTGGCCGGCACGCCCACCTGGCCTTGGCGAATGGGCGGACGATGATGCTCGGCCAGTTGGATTTCCACCTGCTGCAAGCCCGGCACTTCCTTGCGGAGCAACTGTTCCAGCTCGCGCCGCATGTCTTCCCACAGCAGGCGGCTGTGCGTAGTCAGAGCCAGCGTCAGCCGCAGGCGGTCGCCTTCCAGTTGCACGTTGTGGACCTGACCCTGCTGGCGAACGCTGCGCCCCGTTTCGGGATCGCGAAACTGATCCAGGACTTTCTCGATTTGTTCCATCGAAGGGGCCGAAGCCATGGCGGCGATTCCTGTGGTGTTGGTTGCTCAGGCGGGACACTGTTTTTGCCAATAATTGATGTTATTGTCCAGATTGTTGCAGCCAGGCACAAGTCCCCACGGCAGGGGCGCCGGAGCCTTCCGCATTGTGGGTACGAAGCCGTCGGCTGCTGCGGATGAGGCTAGCCCTCGGGCAGGTTTCCCCTGGCCAGCTCCTCGTTCACCGCGTTCCAGGGCCAGGATAGGGGACTGGGCACACTGTGCAAGTGGGCCTGAGCAATTTCCACCACCGGAGCCAACGCCACCCCTTGGCGATGCACCCAACAGGCTCCGGCCAGGCGGAGCGTACTTTCCCACGCCGGCGGCAGGTGTTGTTGCACTAGCATCACCACGCGTAGCTGCGGAAACCGGCGGCAAAGCTCCCGGCATTCTAACGCCGCTGCCGCTAGTTCCTCGCGGGCTACTTCCCACAACAACACGCTGCCTGGGTACTGCCGCAACATTTGTCGACACTGGGAAGGCGACTCGACCACGCGGATGCGTTCCGCCGGAATCCCTCCCCAGGCGGTCAACCGATGCAGCAGCCTGCCGCCGGAACGCACCAGGCACACGCCCGCGGGCGGCCAGTCCGAGACGGGCTCGGTTGCTTGTGTGAGCAGCTCCATCAGACTAGGTTCCCGAGAACGAGGCGTATCTCTCCCTGCGAGCCTTCCCGAGTCGACAAGCCGCGTTTCCGATTGCCTCCAGGGGAGAGAAACCTGGCTGCGCGTTTTCCCTGACTTTCGGCGGAGTGTGCACCGCTGGGCATGGACCTGCGGAGAACGTACTGCGGGTTGTGCCATGTGGTCAAGCCAACGCGTCGGCTTGCCCTCGTGGGAAGTGGCCCATTCCGGAAGCGAAAAAACTGTCTCCGCCAAGCAAAAAGTATTTGCAATCTTCCCTGCTTCGCTATACTGTCCGGTTGCCAGCATGGAGGATGCTGGCCGGAGTTACGGAGTGTTCTCGTGGTCACGGAGAGAAGACCATGGCTCGGACGCGCATTCCTATCAATCACTCGTTGGGGCTGGCTGAGGATCTGGAGCGGCGATTGGATTTGAGCCTGGCCGAAATCGGCCTCTCGGTCCGCACGACCAACTGCCTGGAAGAACGCGGCATCTTCACCGTGCGCGACCTGCTGCAAAAACGCCCCGAAGACCTGCTCAGCATCAACAACTTCGGCGAGAAGACGCTAGAGGAGGTCTATCGGGCACTGGAATCGGTGGGCTTTTACCGCCGCAGCAAACAACATCTGCTGCACGCCTGCTGAGTTCCAGCCACGGGCAAGCGACTTTCCCGGGGCAGAATCCGGGTTGGGTTGGTTGTTTTGCTGGCCCGGACAAGGGGTAAGGTGTGTCCTGACACACCGGAACTCGAAGGGAACCTTTACCCCCACGGGACCTCTACCCCCACCCTAGTGGGGAACCGATGCGCTCCCACCCGGACAGGTGGTTCGGCCGGTAGGCGCCATGAATGTTATAACGTCTTTTTGTGCAATAACTTGCGCCGCCAGACTGCTCTTCCGACCGGGGCGGGTCGTTGCGAAAACGGGCGCCAATGGGTACAATCAAGCTGTACGCTGAGGCAAAAGTGACCTTTCCCCCCAGAACCAGACCTGGAAAGGAGTCTTCGTTTCCAACTGAGAATCGAAACCGGGAAATCCAGTTCACATAGTTCGGTTTCCCGCCGGGCGGCATTTCGGAAGCCGACGTTTGTACCAGTGGACGGTTAGCACGGTCGTGAAACCGCGCTGCCTCCTTCCCCCCAACGAGGTTGTTCCATGACGCCGAAAGAACTGCGTGCCCTCACGGTCAAAGAGCTGACACAACTGGCCCGAAAGCACGGTCTGACTGGAATCAGCAGCCTGAAGAAAGAACAACTGGTTCGCAAGCTCGCCGCGGCGATTCGCCGCACGAAACAGGTGTCGGCCAAGAAGCGGACAAGTGCCTCAGCAACCCGTTCCCGGAAAGTCTCGAAAACCTCGTCGGCCAAGAAACGCACCGCCGCCTCGGCCAAGAAAACCCCGTCCAAGAACAAAGCTGCCGCTTCGCGGCGCAACGGCACGCCCAGCCGCTCTTCGCCTGCCGTGGCCCGGCAGATTAAACAGTTCCACCTGGAATGTCGTCAGCGGCAGGAACTGGCCACCACTTCCGGCAACGGGCGTGCGGATCAGGTAACGCTTTCGGTGCTGGACTCCTATTGGCTTCGGGTGCAGTGGAGCATCACCTCCGAAAAGGTGCGCCGCGCCCAGGCCGCCTTGGCTCAAGAGTGGCACAGCTCGGTGCCGGTGTTGCGGTTGCTGGAAATTGGCGACCGTTCCACGACGAACACCACCGAGACGGTATTGCGGGACATCCGCATCCACGGCGGAGTGAATTGCTGGTTTATCGACGTGGACAACCCGCCGCGGACTTTCCGCGTGGACCTGGGCTACCTGGCCCCCAGTGGCAAGTTCTTCGTCCTGGCCCGAAGTAACCTGGCCACCACGCCCTCGCGGCGCAGCCGCCCGAGCACCGAAACTTCCTGGGAGTACCAGATGGGTGCGGGGCGCATGGACCCAGCTCAGACGCCTCGACCTGTGAGCGAAGCCATTGGCGAGTTTGTTCCGGTGCGCAAAGGGAGCCTCCGGCCAGGGGAGACGGCTTTCCCGTTCGAGCTGGACGCCGAGCTGGTCGTGCACGGCTGGACGGCCCCCGGTGCCCAGGTAACGCTGCAGGGAGAGAACATCCCTCTGCGGCCCGATGGGAGCTTTACTGTGCGGTTTGCCATGCCCAATGCCCGGCAGGTGATTCCCGCCGTGGCCACCAGTCCCGACGGGGCACGGCAGCAGACCATCGTCCTGGCCGTGGAACGCAACACGAAAGTGCTGGAACCGCTGGTGCGCGAATCTCACAGCTAAGTATCCAGTCCATCGTCTCGTAGTTCGCCAGCAGAGGATTCTACATGCGGGGCTCCGGCCAGCCCCGGACAAAAAGTCTTGGGGCTTGCCAAAGCATTGCCTGGAATGGAGCCGTCTGCTCGGGTGTCAAAAGATTATCGGCTGGGCTCTTAAGCTCCCGGGGGCTCGGGGGCCGAACGGCTCTCCGGTTGCAAGAGCCAAAGCCCCGGGGGGACCCATTCCCGCTGGACCTGCTCGGCCACTTGCTCCATGGGAGGGCTGGCATGTTGGGGCGGCAGCCGCACGGCCAGCATGAACAACCCCTGAGGCGGAGCGGTGATGCCCGCTCGCTTGCGGTCGCGCGCCTGGAGCACCTCGTGCACCCAGTCCACGTCGCGCTGGCCGGTGCCCACGGCCACCAGCGTGCCGACCAGGATGCGCACCATGTGGTACAAAAACCCGTCCGCTTCCACCTCGATAAACACCAGGTGCTCGGCCGGCGGGGGCAGGCGGCGCACGGTCAAATCCACCACCGTGCGCACGGTCGATTGCCGCGGCGAGCCTTTGCTCTGGAAACTGGCAAAGTCGTGCGTGCCGACCAGCACCTGGGCCGCCTGGGCCATGCGCTGGTGGTCCAGGCGGTGCCAGAGCTTCCAGCAGTAGCGGCGGGCGAACACGTCCGGCAGCGGGCCGTCGTGCAGCACGTACCGATACCGTTTAGTCAGCACGTGGTTGATGGCGTTGAAACCCGGCGCAGCTTCCTCCAGGTGTCGCACTACCAGGTCCTCGGGCACCAGGGCGTTTAGTGCCCGTTGCAGCACCTCGGGACTCAGGTAGGTGGTCGTTTTGAAACTGACCAACTGCCCCAGGGCGTGCACGCCCGCGTCGGTTCGTCCGCTGGCAAAAGTGCGGGTGCGGACGGTAGTCACCTGCTCCAGAGCTTCTTCCAGCACGCCTTGCACGGTACGGCGCCCCGGCTGCCACTGCCAGCCGGAAAACTCGGTGCCGTCGTAGGCGATGACCATTCGCAGCGTGCGTTTGGGCATGTTGGATTTCGTTCCGGGAGGATAACGCGGCTCTGGGCAATGCCGCCGCCCCGGCCGAACCGGGACCCCAGCGGCGTTTTGCCGCATGTGGGGGAAGTTGATATTATATCTGCGGGGGCCGAATCGTCACGTCGTCTGCCATCTCGCTTGGTCCGAAGCGAACTTGCCGCCACACGGTGGAGGAAGCGGACGATGAGCGAACAAAAACCCGAACCCCAAAAACGGGTGGACGAATCGTGGAAAGCCCGGGTGGAAGAGGAAAAACGGCAGCAACAATCCTCCGCGGCCGTTCCCGACGATCCGCCCTTGCCCGCGCCGACGTTCCTGCTGCACGTCTCGGGCCTGGTGGCCCAGTGCTGGGCCGCCCTGGGGTTGGCTCCCGATCCTACCGGGGGGCCGTCCCGATTTCGCCCTAACCTGGCTCGCCACCTGATCGACACGCTGGCCATGCTGGAAGCCAAGACCCGCGGGAACCTCGAGCCAGCGGAGTCGCAGACGCTGCAAGAAGCCCTGCACCAGCTTCGTCTGGCTTTTCTGCAGCAGCAGAAAGCGGCCCCGGCCGGCGGCAAGGGAGAATCCGGCGGGAAAACCGCCGCAGAGCGCAAAATCCTTACCCCCTGAATCGTTCGCCCGGGGACGAATCGTAACATATATTTCAATAACAGCGGGCCAGACGTGTCGGGGCAAAAGGGTCTGGCCTGCCTGGAACGGAGTTGGCCGCCAAGTGCCCGGGCCGCACGCGTGGAAGGATCACCCGGTGAATCACACGCTCTATTACGTGTTGCCCTGGGTGTTCGGCAGCATGGCTGTCGGACTGGGGGTAGGGTTCTATCTTGGTTTCTCCACCCGCCAGAACCGAGAACGCGCACTTGCTCGAAAAGAACGGAGCAAGACGCTTCGCGTGCTGGGCGAGCTGCTCAAAACCAGCCAGGAACTGAGCCACGACGTGGACGTGCACTCGGCTGAAATCCGCGAGGTGGGCCAGCACATCGGCGAGCTGGAACTGCCCGCCGAACTGGGCAGTGCCCAACAACAACTGCTCAAGGAAGTGGCCGCGGTGCTGGAGGCCAACCGCAAGCTGGAAGACGACCTCCGCTATGCCCGGCTGCGGATGGAAGAACAGGCCCAGGAAATCGACCGCAACCGCCGCCTGGCCCGAACCGACGCCCTCTCCGGCGTGGCCAACCGCCGGGCCTTCGACGAAAAACTGGAAATGATGGTCGCCCGCTGGCGCCGCGAAGGAAAACCGTTCGCCCTGCTGCTGGCCGACGTGGACCATTTCAAGTGGATCAACGATACCCACGGCCATCCAGCCGGCGACCAGGTGGTGGCTCACGTCGGACGATTCCTCAAACAGGTCGTACGGGAAACCGACTTCGTGGCCCGATACGGCGGCGACGAGTTTGCCATCATCTTCGCCGATCTGACGCTCCGGCAGGCCGTGCTGGTCGCCGAACGCTTGCGTCAGCGCGTGGCCACGACCAACTTCGAACTGTCCGGAATCGCAGAATCGGCCGCCATTACCTTCTCCATCGGCCTTAGCGCCCCGGCCGGGGAAGCGACCAGCGAGCAGGTGCTTGCCTGGGCCGACAAGGCGCTTTACCGTTCCAAGTCGGCCGGACGGAACAAAGTCCATTGGTACGACCCGGAAAGCGGCCAGGTGCTTCCGGCTGCCGCTGCTTTGACTGAGCAGAACACCTCCGAAACGCAACAGACGGAAACCTCGGCCACCGTCTGACATGGCCTGACCGGCTTCTCCGTACCATCTCGGAACCGGCTTTCCGCAAGCGGGACAGAGTCAGCAGGAAAGAAGTCCAACGGCTCAAGACGCGGCTCCTGGGAAATCTTCTCTCCGCAGGAAAAAGAGAACTACCAGACCGGTCTTTCGCTTCTTTCCGGCATTTGAACTTTTGCCACCAGGGGACCAGTCTCCGGAGACAGTCTTGCTTGGCAACGCAGAAGCTGCCGGCCGCCGAGGGTCCGGTCCCCTCGCTCCGCGGCGACCTTGAGCCTCTCTGAGGGATACACTACACTCGGGGCACTTGTGAAATGGCCATCATAGGGCCTTTCTTCTTGCCCCGTTGCGAGTTACGACATCCCGACCCCTTGCCCATGCCCGGCCGTTCCAAGCGCAAGCCCCCTGAGCCGGCTGCTCCCAAGTCGGTCCCTCAGGCAGTGGTCAACCGCCTGAGCTACTACCTTCGGGAACTCCAGCACTTGCTGCGGCAAGGGGTGCAGACGATCAGCTCCAGCCAACTGGGCCAGCGGCTCGGCTTTACCGACGCCCAGGTACGCAAGGACTTGGCCTATTTTGGCCAGTTTGGCTACCCTGGTATCGGCTACCGCTGCCACGAGCTGGCGGAGGCCATCCGCCGCATCCTGGGCACCGATCAGCAGTGGCCGGTCGCCCTGGTGGGGGTGGGCCACCTGGGGCAAGCGCTTCTGGGCTACAAAGGCTTTTCACAGCAAGGGTTTGTGTTCGAAGCCGCCTTCGACGTGGACCCGGAGCTCATCGGCCGGCAGTTGGCCGGCATTCGCGTCTATCACCTGGACCGCTTGCCTCAGATTGTGCAATCCCATAAGATACGGCTAGGAATCATCGCTGTTCCGGCTTCGGCTGCCCAGGCCGTGGCGGATCGGCTGGTGGAATCGGGTATCCAGGGCATATTGAACTTCGCCCCGGTAACGATTACGGTTCCGCCGCAGGTCAGCCTGGTAGGCGTGGATTTGGCCATGGAGTTGGAACAGTTGTCCTTTTCGGTGCTGCACCGCCAGCGGGAATCGCGGTAGCCGGCTAGAGCCGGAGGCCACGCTTCCTCTGGCCTGCTCTGGCCAGCTTGCCGATAGATTCCTAACGGCACACCGAAACCCGCCCCAAAGGCGAACTTCCTCAGATCGCTTTGGCGATCTGTGGCTTACCCGGTGGTGTAATTGGCAACACTAGGGATTTTGGTTCCCTCGTTCCAGGTTCGAGTCCTGGCCGGGTAGCTAAGTGCTTGTGAAATAAAGAGTTACGAGACGAATCCCGTGAAACCGAGCCGACTTGCGCCTCAGGGGCCAGGTCGGCTTGTCTGTTGGATTCCCCCCGGTTCGTGCACACAGCGCACCCAATTGCGCACCCATTTTCCTGCCCCGGTTCTTCCCCCGCTTGGCCTTTGTCGGAACCAGTCCCGGCCGGGGGTGTCGCCGGTTCCTTGTTGGAGTTTGCTTCGGCGGCGGTGTCCGATTCCCGGGGCACGCGGCGGAAGCGGCTGGCTTCCTTGAACATCTCTTGGGGAACGCGCCAGTAGTGCTCCCGGGCCACTTTCTCGCTATGGCCAAGCCACTCGGCTGCTACATAGCCGGGGAAGCGCCGGGCCAGGTCGGTTGCGCAGCTTCGCCGCATGTTCTGGAACGCCTTGGGCCAAGGCTTCAGCCCGGCGGCCACGGCAAACCGTTCCAGTTGGGTACGCAGGTTGTGGTTCTTGCCCGGCTTGCCATCTCGCCCGCGGGAGCGAAGATCAGGAAACAGGTACGGTTCCCCTTTGGGCGCCAGGTTCCAGAGTTCTTCCAGGGCTTCCAGGGTTTCGGGGAAAAGCGGCATGACCCGCACCCCCTTTCCTTCGCGGCGGGTCTTCTCGCTGGGGACCGTCAATGTTTCGGCTTCCCAGTTGACGTGCTCCCAACGCAGGTTCAACGCCTCTTTGTAGCGCAGCCCCTGGAAGCGGTACACCACCACCAGCGCCCGCCACTGGGCCGAAGGCAGATACGGCAGCAGTTGCTGGACTTCTTCCGCCGGGATGTAGCACTCCCGTTCCCGATTCGGCTTTACGGTCAAGCCTTTCAGGTGGTCGAACGGGTTGGCTCCCAACAGCTTTTTGCGCACCGCATGGGCAAAAAACTGCTTGCCGCGGGCCAGCACGCGCCGGGCCGTATTCGGCGCCCATCGGGCGAACAGCTTCCCGGCCAGTTCGTCCACGTCCCCTGGGGTGATGGAATCCAGCGGGCGATCCGCTCCCCATTCCTGTTGCAGCACACGGGCTACGCGTTCCAGTTGGTCCAAGGTGTCCGGTTGGACGTCTTGCCGCCCGGCCAGGTATTGCCGCAAAAACTCGCCCAGGCCAAGCTGCGGCCTGGCCTGGATCAGCCCCACCCGGGCCAGCTTCTGCCGCATGGGCTGGTCCAGCGAGCCGACCCACTCGGCCAGCTCCGGCGGGTGCGGGGTGCCCGACCGGCGACAGGCCAAAAGCTGTTCCACGCGCACCCGCGCACTTTCCGCAGCCCGCTTGGGCAACTTGCCCAGCGTGATGCTGGTGCGGCGGCCATGCTCCGGGTGCTCAAAGTACAACTTCCAGGAACCGTTCTTTTGCTTGGACAAGGTAGCCATTGGGAAGTGCTCCGTTGCTAGGGGAACGCTGTCCGTATTATTCGCCTTGGGTTCACTGGGCGCCAGTCTGTTTCTGCCGTTTTCTTGGCCTTGCCTGGCCAGTCTCGGCCGGTGGGCCGTCGTAGGTCGGATCGCGGCCGCAAGCGGGGCAAAACCACGCCCGGTCAAAGGGGCACTGGGGGTCCGGCTCCGCTAATCGGCCCAGCACCAGCACCGGGAAGCCGCATCCCTGGCAAGCTTGCTCCCAGGCGGCTTCCACGGGAAACACCGCCGCCAGCTCCGGCCACCACTTGGGTAGCGGCACATGCCGCGGCCAGCCTGGCGGCGGGTCGGGTGATTGGCGGGAAGCCCCTTCTTGGCAGGCGGCTGTTGGCTGTTCCCGCAACAAGTCAGCAAAGCAAACTTTTGGCATGGGTTCTTGTGCGCGGCTGCGCGGGTTGCGATAAGTCCTTTGTTTTTCGGGGGTTGACCTGCGCAAACCCAAAATGCGCGGGCTTGCGCGGCTGCGCGGGTGCCGGGGACCTGCGCACCTGCGCAGCCCCGTGCAAAAGCGGCTTGCGCAGGCTAAGTGCTTTTCCACAAAGCAGTTATGGGGGCCTGCGCAAACGCGCGGCGTTACGCGTCCAAAACAAATTGGTTTGGCTCCCAACCCGGGTTTGCCACTCGGTAGTTTTTTTGTTGGCCGGGCTGCCAGCCTTCGACAACTTCCACCGCGCCGGCTTGGCACAGCTCCGCAAGCGCGCGGCGGATGCTGCTGCTGCTCAAGCCCACGTGTGGCTCCAGGTCAGCGGCGGTAAACTCGCCTTCCCGGTTTCGGACGGCATCCCAAATGCGCTGCACCCTTGGGGGTACCCCGCCCCCTAGCGTGGCACCTAGCCAGGGCCGCAGTAGCGTCAGTGCCACGCGCAGGTCGCCTCGGGTGGCAACGACCCGGCCTTGGGGGTCGCGCTGCCGCTGCCGTTGGTGGACCAGCGCGCAGGCTTCGGCCACGGCCACCACGCGCACAAACGCGCGCCGGGCTTCAAGTTTTGTTGAGGGGAAACACTCCGCCAGCTTGAGCAGGTCCGGCAGCACCACTTCGGCGGGCTCAAGTATGTGTTGGATTGCCCAGATCGCCTCACGCTCCGACTCGGGCAAGCCCGGGACGCCTTGGGCCTTGCGGCGGGCAAAGTCCTCGATGATCCGCTTCGTCTGCTCGGGCGATTCGTCGGGCCAAGCGAGCACAGCGCGGGATACGTCCTCTGCCGCCACGGCATCGTGGCTGCAAGTCTCGATCACGGCCGCTGGCCCCTCGACCTCGATCCGTTCGGCAGTCCGCGCCTTGGGGTTGGGAAGCAAAATCGATACGCGGCCGTTCTCTACCAGTTCGCGCAACGCCTTCGTGCGGTCAACTGATTCCTCGGCTAGTTGGCGCCTCCGTTCCCCCAAAAGCAGCACGCGCCGCCGCAAGCCGGTCTCCCGCATGTAGTAGAGGGCCTGCGGCGTCAGGTCTGTTACGTCCAGCACTACCCCCGGCGGCACCAGTTCCAGGCACACGGTCCGGGTGATGAACGACTTGCCCGCGGCCGGGTCCCCGCGCACTTGCAGGTATAGTGGTTTTGGCAACAGGCGGGAGACAACAGCCAAGTACGCCAACGCGACAAGGGCGTCCTCGTGGACTACGCCCAACCGCTCTGCTGCCGCGGCTACATGGTCCAGCAGGCCGGGGTCGGCCAGCAGCTTTTCGGCCGCGGCCTTGGCCTGGGACCCGGGGGTCCAGGCAGGTTCCGCCTGGGCGGCCAGGGCTTCGGCCTGCGCATCGGCCTTGTCGGCCAGCGGGGGCAGCTCGGCGTGCACGCGCCGGCGAAGCTGCGCCGGGTCCGCCCCGGTCTGCTGGGCCAGATCGGCGGCAAAGCGTTCTCGGTCGCCTGCGCGGTTGGGATTCGTTTCGTCTCGCCATATTTCGGCGCCACTTTTGGAGAGCACCCGCACCGGGCGGCGCAAAGTTCCATTGGCCGGCGCGACTTCAAAAATCAGGTCATTGACGTCAAAGCCGTTTTTCGGATCATCCATGACGCAAACTCCTTTGCTTGTGGTGCCGGATAGCTTTGGCCCACGCCCGCCGGAAAACCGGCGGCAGGGCTTCCGCGGCCGGGTAGCGCGCGATGCTGCGGGCGATTGCCAGGACTTCCCTTTCGGGCAGTGGGGGGTCACAGCGCGTTGAGTTGAAGGCCAACAACGCCGCCTCCAACTCCGCTTGGCTTGCTCCCGCGCGCCGCAACCGCCCGGCCAGGCTGGCCAAGCCGCAGTTTCGCTCCCCTTCGCGCAGCACCGCTGGGGCGTTGGCCAAGTGGTGGTCGGAGCTGGTGGCCGTTGATCGGGGCGTGCCGTGCGGGCTGGACGAGCTGGTCCAGGGCCTCGATCAGCCACTGGGGCGGCAAGGGGAGCTGGTCCGCGGGCACCAGCGGTCGCGCCCACTGGTACTGTCCCGCCGCGGTACGAGACGGCGGCACCAGCACGTATCCGCCCGCGGCCCGAACATCGACGCCCGGCGCGAGCTGGTTTGCAGAGCAGCGCCACGCTCTGCCGCCCGGCAGGCGAAACCAAAGGTGCCACCCGCCGCGTGGCGTGCGGGCCACCGGACACCCCGTAGCCCGGATGGCGGCGCGCTGCTCTGGTTCCGGCGGCCAGCCGCCCCCGGCCGGGTCCACGTCCACCACGATTACCCCGTGGGTGGCCACGGCCACGTTGGCGTTGGGCCACCGAGACCACCAGCGGCGAATTGTGCCCGGGTCGCGGGTTGCCGCCTTGAAGCCACCTCGCACCGCCGGGCGCTTGTTGCCAGGAACACAAGGGAACACCCGATACCCCTGCCGGGCCAGGGCCAGCGCGGCAGAGAGCAGGTCACTCTTGGCCATACCCTTGTCCCCTCTTTCGTTGCACCCGGGTAGCCAACCACCGCTCCAGTTCCTCTTTCGGGACCAGCACCCGCCGCCCCAGCCGGACATGCGGCAAGCCTTCGCAGCGGGCCAGTCGGTCTAGGTGGCGATCTGTAATCCCGAGCAATTTGGCCGCCTCGCGGCGAGAAAGTAGTTGCATTCTTTCACCTCCTTTGTTGGGGTGCCGGGCCGCACCGCGCGGCTCTATAAGACCGGAAAAGGTGAAAAAAAGGTGAAATCCCCGCCGAGAATCTTGGGCTACTAGGCCGAAATATCAGAAATGGAAAGATTTAGAATAACGGCAGAGAATTGGAAAAGGTGAAAGGGGGTGAACGTTCACCCTGCTTTCACTCCCAGTCTTCCTCTGGTGCCAGGCATTCTCCCCGAATCCCCCTTCTGCGATCTGCCCCTAACTTTTCTTCGTTGAGCCTGATCGCCTCAGCCCGTGCGCCCCTTCGTTGCCGCATCCGTTCTTTCCACCAAGACGTTTTCTTTATCGTGGAAACGTCACACCGCAGCAGCTTAGCCAGGTGCTTCGCCCCAACGGCCGGAGGAATCTCAAAGCAATCCTCAAGCTGCCGAAGCTTGATATCTACCTGGGCCGAAGAAAAAACAATTTCATTGACTCGCCGCAAAATATCATCTTGGCCGTACCGCGGTTTAGCCCTTGTTTCTGCAACCCACTGGAACAGTTCGTTCCAGTCGATCTGGCCAGCAGGCTCAGGGCTTTTTGACGGCGCAGCCTCAATTAGCCACGCCAGAAACGATTCCACCACTGCCCTAGCGCGAGCCACAGGGTCCGGGCAGCCGTGGGCATCAGGAACCTGCCACACCGGGCGGTTCCGCCGTTCTGCAAGGTGGCGAGCAAACACCTGGGCAGCCCTGGCCCACGAATCCCGCCACGCCTCAAAAGCAAACCACACTCCGCCTTGCTCCCGCGGCAATGCGTAGACCGGATCGGCCAGGCTTTCCTGTTCCCAACTGGCCCACTGCTGCAACGCCTCGATAGACAAATCCACTGGCAGTACACCCGTTCGCGGCGCGTCGGGCAATTCTTGCCACCACTCGGGCCAGTCGCGTTTGCCATCCTCAGATTTTCGCCCGCTGAAGGAACGCAGCAGAGGATACTTCCGTTCCAAGTACTGGTTGAGATTTTCCATAGCGTGGTCCCCGTTGGCGAAGCAGCGGCAGCCAGCCTAGGCGGGGACCGAGAGAAACCCGGCCAGCCGCCGCTGCGAGCGCTCAACGGTTTCAATTCTACAGGGGTTGCCGACCGCCCGAAACACCCCACGAAACACTGGACCACCTGCCCCCCGCCCGGGGCACAAACGCCGCGGCCAGGCCTGGGCCTCGGGCACCGGCACCTGGAGGAACACCCGCGCCGCTCGCCTGACGGCTCGCGGAAAGGGGGCGGACGTGGGGGGGCGTTGCCCCCCACGCCGCCTGCTGAAACCCGAATGTTCCACTCCGAGAATATCTGCCACCTGTCCAAAAGGTACTACACGGCGGCTTGAGTTTCCGACTTGCCAC
>WFOE01000077.1 GCA_015488215.1 Planctomycetales bacterium | reverse complement strand
GCCCCGGGCGGACGGTTCGAGCTCCTTCATCATCGGGCAGCGGATGCTGGGTCGGACCCAACTCCAAGTCATGCCAATGCTTTGGGCCGTCTGTCAGGCCATCCTGGAGGAGTGCGAGAAGTGGGGATAGGTCAGTGACCTATCCGATTGCCCGGTCCGGGGGCAGCGGGTATGTTGAAAAATTGCCCCCTGCCCGGAAGAATCCGGCCCCGGGCCTTGCCGAAGAATCGGTTCTGCGAACACCGCGCAGGAGAGAACCGTGCCATGCAAGTGAAGCTGATTGTCGTCGGCGGCAAAGCCAACCGGACCGAAGTGCAATTGCAGTTGCCGGCCGTGCTAGGCCGGGGCCGCGACGCTGACTTGACGTTGGGCCACTCCAGCATCAGCCGCCGCCATTGCCGGTTGTGGGAAGAACAGGGGCAGGTGATGGTTGAAGACCTGCAATCGACCAACGGTACGTTTGTGGAAGACCAGCGCGTGGATCGGGCAGTGCTGGAGCCGGGAGCGAGGCTACGCGTGGGACCGCTGACTTTTGTGGTGGTTTACGACCGGCCCCGGAGCGAAACCCCCACGACGGTCCCGCTGGGCGAGGCGGATGTGCTCTCCGAGGAAGCAGCTCCTGAGGCGGAAGAAGAAAGCATCCTGCTGGCGGCCGAGCCGGACTCTCCCGAAGCGCCGGAATCCATCACCCCCGCCGCCCCCGCCGAGCTGGCCGGTTCGGGAGCCGAGCCTGAGCCGTCGCCCTCAGCTCCCGAGCCGGCTGAAGCTGGCTTGCCGGTGCAGGCAGCCCCTCCGGCGGCCGAGCAAACTGAGGTTGAGGAGCCGCCTGAAGCAACCCCTCCGGTTTCGGAACAGGCTGAAGCCGAGGCACTACCTCCGGTTGCCGAGCAGGCCACGGTGGAATCGGATTCCGCGGCCGTTTTGCCGCAGGAAAGCCCGCCGGCAGAAAACCCAGTGGAAGAACTCAGCCGCGAGCTTACCGAAGAAAACCAGGAAGACGAAGCCCTGCGCCGCTTTCTGGAAGAGTTGCAGTAGTCCCACGGACGCTGCCACCCTCAGTCACTATTTACTGAAGGACCGAACATCATGGGGCGTTCTGTACCTCGGGGGCAGCGTTCTCTGTTCGAGCAGATATCCGCCGCATCGCCGCAGCACGAACCGGACGGGCAAGAACCGACCGTGTGGACCGTCTCGGAACTGACCCGGCAGATTAAGCTCCTGCTGGAAGAAGCGTTTCCCGAGGTTTGGGTCAGCGGCGAGGTGTCCAACTTGCGGCGTTCCCAGGCTGGGCACTTGTACTTTACGCTCAAGGATGCCGAAGCCCAGCTCAACGCTGTCATCTGGCAAAGTGTGGCCAGGCGGATGCGATTCGAACTGGAAAACGGCCTGGAAGTCGTCTGCCAGGGGAGCGTCGAGGTGTACGCACCCCGGGGAAGCTACCAACTTATTGTGCGACAGGTGCAGCCCCGTGGATTGGGGGCGCTGGAGCTGGCGTTTCGCCAACTGTACCAGCGCTTGCAGCGGCAAGGGTTGTTCGATCCACGGCACAAGCAGCCCTTGCCTCGGTTTCCGCGTTACGTGGCCGTAATCACCAGTCCCGCCGGGGCGGCGATTCGGGACATTCTGAAAACGCTCCGGCATCGCTGGCCCCTGCTGCGGGTGCTGGTGGTGCCGGCGGCCGTGCAGGGGGAAGAAGCCCCGGGACAGATCGCCCGCGCCGTCGAACTGGTGCACCGCCTGCGCCCCCGGCCCGACGTGCTCATCGTCGGCCGCGGTGGCGGCTCGCTGGAAGACTTGTGGGCGTTCAACACCGAGGAGGTGGTGCGTGCCCTGTTCGAATCGCAGGTGCCGGTCGTCTCCGCCGTGGGACACGAAGTGGACACGACGCTGGCCGACCTGGTGGCGGACCTGCGGGCGCTTACGCCCACGGACGCCGGGCAGAAGGTGGTACCCCATCGCCGCGAAATCTTGCAGCAGTTGCACCACCTGGCCCAACGCCTGCGCCGGCACGTACAGCAGCAGGTGGTTCGAGCCGCCCAGCGCCTGGAGGCCATCCGGCGCAGTCGCGTGCTACGCCGCCCCCAGGTGTTGCTGGACGAACCGCTCCAACGCGTGGACGAGCTGGCCGAACGGCTCGCCCGAGCCCTGCATCAGCAGTTGGAACAAGCCCGCGGGCGAGTCAACCAGGCAGCCGCCAAGCTGGAGACGTTAAGCCCAGTGGCCGTGCTGGCCCGGGGTTACAGTGTGACCTTGCGGGCCGAGGACGGCCAGGTTTTGCGGAGCCATGACCAAGTGGCCCCGGGGGATCGCCTGTTGACCCAACTGGCCCGCGGCACGGTGACCAGTCGTGTGGAGAGCACTTCGGCCCAGGATTACTTGCGTCCCCCAAGCGATTCCGACCCTCGGTGCGAATAGCCCCGCCGGCTCGACGCCGGCTTGTTGCACCGGCTGCCGCAACGAAAAAAACCAGGGCTTTCCTTTCGGGCAGGAAAACCCTGGGATGGCAAGTGTGGTCCGGGCTCTTGATTGCTTACTTTCGGCGGCGACGGAAGCGTTGGTCAGTATCGCAGAATCCAGTCTACGGTAAGCCGGTTTTCTAGCAGGTCGCGGCGGCGCGTCAGCGGCACTTCCCAGGCCACGCCGATTTCCATGCCCGCGTGCGGCTTGAGCTTCAGGCCGATGGCTCCGGTCACGATATCGTTGCCGGCCACGCCCACGGAACCCAGGTTGATCAAATCTCCCCCTTCCACGCCGGCCAAGGCGGTCTGCTGTCCGGCTCCCATCCAGTGGTACCAGTTGAACTCGCTCAGCACGTATAGCATGTCGCTTAGTTGGTAACTGACGTGGTTGGACCAGTACCATACGCGGCTTTCGGCAGCCGGGTCCGAAGGGAGTCGGAACCCACTGCCGCTGATCCAGCGCCAGCGGTCGGCCAGCAACGCGGCTCCGGTCAGGTACAGGTGGAACTCGCCGTCGCCGTTGCCTTGCAGGGCCCGCGGGGTGCCGACGGGCAGCTCGTAGGAAACGCCCACGGAAAGCAGCCGCTGACGGCAAGCGTCGGCCAGCAGCAAGTACTTCAACCCCACGGCCACGTCAGCCCAGCCGTCGTCCACCAGCGGGTTTTGGGAAACGATAAACCCGTCTTTGTCGGCCACGATTGAAAGCCGATCGGTCAGCGCCGCCTGCACCTGAACGCCGTAAAGTTGCACATCGCCGCTGCCGGCGGCCAGGGGAATCTTTTGCTGGAGGAAGAGGAACTTCGCTTCCGTGTTGATTCGCGGGTCTTCGAAAAAGACCGGGTTGGTCATCGGCGAAATGAACCCGGCGAACCGCCGATCACTCCGGGCCACCAGACCACCGAACAACGAATCAAACAGCCCGCAATCGGCCCCCCCGCAGTAGTCCGCTGCGTCGCAAGGATTGCTGCACTGGCCGCAGCCGCCGCAGGTGGAGTGGGCCGCCGGAGCCGCTTCTTCCAGGTTGGCGGAAACCAGCTCGCCGGCTTGGGCCGCCCCGGCCATCCAGGGAACCAGCGCCACGGCCAGCAGCAGTCTTCGCCAGAGAGCTGTTAGTTGCATTGCGGTGCTCCTTCTACCGGACGGGAACAGCGGGGACTACCGAGCGGGGAACCAGCCGCCGGGGAAACGTCGCTCTTTTCAGACGTTCTGCCCGGCTGAACAGCAGGAGGAGTAAGTCGCCCCGCGGGATTCCTATCCGCGGGATTACCACTGGCATCGTCCCGAGCAGTGGGGTCTATTTATCCATCCCTCCCGAAACAATTCAAAGAACCGCTTTTTTCCGCCGCAGGGAATTCATCCGGTCAGCCACGATCATGTTCCGAAATCGCTAAAGTTTTCCTATTCGGAACAACCGTCCCGAAAGTGTGCTGGCGATGAGTATCCGGGACGCTATCAAAAAAACTCAGTTGACCGGGGTCGAATTGAGAAATCGGGCGATTGTTTGAGCCAACGGATCGGCCGTGTCGGTGTACTGGTGATCGGCCCCGGGAATCACGTTCACCTGGATGCGTTGGCCCGGGGCGGTGTGCTGGAGCACTTCCTCGGGCAGCTCGGCAAACGCCACGTGGCCTAGTTCGCGCTGCCCGAACGTGTAAAGCTGCGGCACGTTCACGTGGACCAGATGCCGCAGCACGTTGTAGCGTTCTTCGGGACCGTATTTGTCCAGGTAGCTTCGGGCCGAAACCAGGTAGGGGAGCGGAAAGTCCACTTCCAGCAGCTCTTCGCCGCGTCCCTGCTCCACCAGCGCGGCGGCGCGGCGGAACAGTTCCTGGAAACGCGGGCCGTGCTCGCTCTGGGCAAAGTACTCGTAACTCAAACGCGCCGGCGAGACGGCCACCAGATGAGAAACCAGCGGATGCGGCTCGGCCGCCTGGGAATAAACCGCCTTGACCGCGCCCAGGCTGTGTCCCAGTAAAACCACCCGCTGCGCACCTTGCCGCTGCAAATGGTCCAGCCAGGCCCGCAGGTCGTAGCGGCAGTGGTCCACGCACTCGTAGGCGGCTCCCAGCCGCTGCGTGCCCAGGGCGGTGGCGGCCGTATAGACCAGATCGTGCCCGCGGGTGTTCGCCCGCAGCGTGGCGTACCCGGCCAGGAGAAACCGCCGGGCCAAGGCCCCCAGCAGCCGCGAACCGTAGAAATTGCTGCCCGTGCCGTGGATCAAGAGAACGACGCGGTCGGGATGGACTTCCGCCTGGCTGTTCGCGGCGGGCGTTTCCCACATTCCGTGCAGCTTCACCCCGTCGGAACACTCCACTTGCCACAAGCAGGGATACTGGGGAAGCACGGCGGAGACCCCTTCTGAAAGGTCGCAAGCCGCGGGGACGGTTCAGGCGGATTCGGCCAGGGATTTTTCTCAGGCGGCCGTCGGGCGAGTTGCTCTCCGCGCCCGTGGCAGCTTCCGGCTCAGGCCGACTCTTCGGCCCCCAGGTGCGAGAACACCTGGAGCATACCGTTCAGGTGGGCCAGGCGCGGCCCGAACCGATCCACAAACTCCTGCAACAGAAACTCGCCGTCTTGCAGCCCCTCGTCCCCTTCGACCACTTCTTCGGCAATCCGCTGGATGTAGGCCATTTGAGCCCGCTGAAGCACCTGCGAGGCACGGCGAAAGAGCTGGGAGAGTTCCGGATGGGCCGCCTGCCAGGAACGGAGCTGGTGTTGCCGCTGCCGGGCGGTGCGTCCCATGACGCGGATCAGCTCCTCGAACAGTTCGTTCTGGCGGTTGAGCGCGTCGAGGATCTGGTGCAGCACCTGAAGCTGCGCGTCGTTGCCCGGCGTGCCGTTTTCCGATTCGGGCACCACCTGCACTTGGGACACCGGCAGCGAAGTCGAATGGACCGATGAGGGCTTGGTCATGTTTGGTTCTCCTTCCAGGGTTCCAGTATAGATGGTTTGCCTGTTTCGTCGAGCCGCCGGGACGCAGTTTCCTCATCAAGCGCCGCTGCGGAGCGAAGAACGTCTTGCATTTTCCGCAGCGGTTGTTCCACCGGCAGTGCTGGCACGGTCTGCCCAGGCTAAAGTCCGCCGCCGGTGCCGCCCGAAAACTTCGTTGGCAAGCCGCAACGGGGTACCGCCTCTGGCGACAACTTCCGAAGCGAATCCTGCTCGGAACGCAAATCGCCGCTGCGGCTGCCGTGCTGCCAACGCTATCATGCGAAAGGGCGCTACGGAGGTGATGCAACAGCCGGAAACGGAACGCCTGGCCGTGGGCTTTTTGTCCGTGCTCCGGTGCAAAGAACAGGGTTACCAGGGCGGGTACCTCATCGTGGACCGGCACGGGCACCCGCTTTCGTTTCACTGCACCGAGCCGGTGCAGCCCAACCGCATTCAGCAGATTCTTTACGGCACGCGACTGGAGCCGTATCTGCTGGGACAGCGGATTGCCGCGGCCCTGCTCGAAAAGGGGCGCCCCCGGCCTCAACTGGTTTTGACCGACCACGGCAGCGTGCTGGCCGCCGCCCAGGTGTGCCAGGTGCCGCTGGCCTGGGTGGTTCCGGCCAAAGGAAGTGAAAGCTCCGCGGAAAGCCCGGCGGAGGAACTTCCGGCCGCCTCGTCGTCGGCGGTGTCGCATGGCCGCTGGCACCTGGTGCCCGCCGCAGCCCAAGGGGAAGTACGACAGCAGCTCGAACAATGGCTGCAACAACTGGATCCGACCTTGGAGCTGGACGAGCCGTTTGAGCGGATCCGGCTTGCTCTGGAGGAGGCTCGCCGCGCAGCATGAGCAGCCCTGGTCCTCTGCCCTCGTCGCAGCCCGCTTCATCCTTCCCGGGTGATGTGTCTGGAAAACGCCCGGGGGAGGCAACCCCTGTCCAAGTAAAACGTCTGGCGGTGGATTTGCCTGCCGTGGCGCTGGCCACCTGGGGATGCAACGCGGCGCTGCGCCGGGGACTGGCGGTGCGTACGCGCCGGGCCCGGCTGGGTTTGCCCATGCCGGGGGTACTATCGATCAAGCCAGGCCGGTTCCCGGTGCGAGTGCGCACGTTTCGTTTTCCCGTTGGCGGGACCCCCTGGTGGTTGAAGCAATCGCCGGAAGAAACCACCGCCGCGCAGACCGAGGGGCCGCAGGATGCCCCAACCGGCGAAACGCCCCAGCCGCCGAGCCGTCCCCGCCGGGCGGTTCGCTGCACTCCGCCTCCGGAAGTGGTGAAGCTTCAGGACCGGCTCTTTTACGCCTTGCAGCCTTCGTTGGACCGGCTCCTTGGGGCGCGCCGGCTGGCCATGCCGCACCGGCCTTTCCCCTACCAGTGGGAAGGAATCGCCTTTTTATACTCCCGCTCCAGCGCCATCCTGGCCGACGAGATGGGCCTGGGCAAAACCATGCAGGCCGTCACGGCTATCCGGCTGCTGCTGCACACGGGAGCCGCTTCACGCGTGTTGCTCATCTGCCCCAAGCCGCTGGTGACCAACTGGCAGCGCGAGTTTCACCAATGGGCTCCCGAGGTGCCGCTGGTCGTAATCCAGGGCAACCAGGCGCAACGGCGTTGGTTGTGGTTTCGGGCCGGGCCGGTGTTCCTGGCTAACTACGAGTTGGTACAGCGCGACGCTGCGCTAGTGGCCGAGGAACTAGCCCCCTTCGACCTGGTGGTGCTGGACGAGGCCCAGCGGATAAAAAACCGCAGCGGGCGCACGTCGCGGGTGGTGCGGGCCATCCGGCGGCGGCGGAGTTGGGCGCTGACGGGCACACCGGTGGAAAACTCCACGGCGGACCTGGTGGGCATTTTCGAGTTCTTGCAGCCGGGCCGCCTGCACGACAGCCTGCCTCCGGCCAGGCTGGGCAAGCTGGCCGCCCCCTACGTGCTCCGGCGGACCAAGGACCAGGTGTTGCAGGATCTGCCGCCCAAGCTGTTCCGCGACGTGGAGCTCCACTTGCACCCGGAACAACGCGAAAGCTACCGCCTGGCCCAGAAGAAAGGACTGTTGCGGCTGCACGAACTGGGGCAAGCCGTCACCATCCAGCACGTCTTCGAGCTGGTGACGCGACTAAAGCAAATATGCAACTTCGACCCGGCCACCGGATGCAGCAGCAAACTGGAACAACTGCGGGCCGACCTGGAAGAAGTGGCCGCAAGCGGGCACAAGGCGCTGGTGTTCAGCCAGTGGGTCGATACGCTCCGGCAACTGGC
>WFOE01000076.1 GCA_015488215.1 Planctomycetales bacterium | reverse complement strand
GTAGCAGCCGAGTGGCTTGGCCATAGCGAGAAAGTGGCCCGGGAGCACTACTGGCGCGTTCCCCAAGAGATGTTCAAGGAAGCCAGCCGCTTCCGCCGCGTGCCCCGGGAAGCGGACACCACCGCCGAAGCAAACTCCCGCAAGGAACCGGCAACACCCCCGGCCGGGACTGGTTCCGACAAAGGCCAAGCGGGGGAAGAACCGGGGCAGGAAAATGGGTGCGCAATTGGGTGCGCTGTGTGCACGAACCGGGGGGGAATCCAACAGACAAGCCGACTTGGCCCCTGAGGCGCAAGTCGGCTCGGTTTCACGGGATTCGTCTTGTAACTCTTTATTTCCAAGCGTTTAGCTCCCCGGCGAGGACTCGAACCTCGGACCCGCCGGTTAACAGCCGGCTGCTCTACCAACTGAGCTACCGGGGAACACCTTTGCTGAGTGCGTCTCACAAAGCCTTCCGGCGCTAGTCCGACCCGCGGGCCGGGCGTTTGCGGCCGGAAGTTTTGCGACACCCTCGTGTTACGTATCCCTCTACTCTAGTTTAACAGCCCTCCGGAAAACGCAAGCCCCGGCGAGCGAACAGCGGTTCGCCGGACCGGTCCAACGGGCAAAACACCTCCTTCACGGACTTAAATCATAGCTGACACTCTTCCCCCGGGCAAGTCCTTTGGAGCCGGGGCTGTCCCGGCTTCTTGCACTCGCTGGGAATAGCAGGGGGTTATCCTAAGTTATTTATGCGGCTTGGTGTTGTGTCATGCTCGGTGTTTTGTGCTTGGTGTCTTGTGCTTGATGAGGACGATGCCGCGCTCTTCGGCCCGGCTTGCATTTGTTCCCCAGTGGTTGGAAGGGAGGACGGATTGTCCACCGTTTGCAGCGACACTTGTCGACAAGCCGCCCACAGCAGGCTGCAGTCGGCAAGGGTCTGCGGCTGCTAGGATTCGTTTGAGGGGGCCGTGGTCGGTTTTTGCGCTGGTGAAAACAGGCAATCAGGATGAAAAGTCCCAGCGATTGGAGTATTCTGACCGGGGAGAGCCGTTTGCAGCGCCGGCCGCTGCCCCGCTTTGTGGACCGCGACTTGCTTGCAGGAGAAAGACCCTATGGCCGCCAAAATGCATCGCCGTCAAGTGCTCAAGACTCTGGGCGTCGGAGTCGGGTTCTGGAGCTTTGGAGCCGCCGCTTCCCGGGCCGACAAAAGTCCCAACGAAAAGCTGAACATTGCCTGCATCGGCGTGGGGAATCGCGGTTCGGCCAACGTGGCCGGGGTGCGGAGCGAAAACATTGCCTACCTGTGCGACGTGGACGACCGCGTGGCGGCCAGAAAGTTCGAGCAGTTTCCCAAGGCCAAAAAATACTACGACTTCCGCCGCCTGTTGGACAAAGAACACAAGCACATCGACGCGGTGGTGGTCAGCACGCCCGATCACACCCACGCCCCGGCCACCGCGATGGCCTTGCAGTTGGGCAAGCCGGTCTATTGCGAAAAGCCGCTGACGCACACCGTGTTCGAAGCCCGGCGCGTGGCCCAACTGGCCGAGCAAGCCAAGGTAGCTACGCAGATGGGCACGCAAATCCACGCCGGAGAGAACTACCGCCGCGTGGTGGAAATCATCCAGGCGGGTACCATCGGCCCGGTGCATGAAGTGCACGTCTGGGTGGCCAAAGCCTGGGGAGGCGGCGACCGGCCTAAAGAAACCCCGCCGGTGCCCAAGACGCTCAAATGGGACTTGTGGCTCGGCCCGGCTCCCTACCGGCCTTATCACCCGGCTTACGTGCCGTTCAACTGGCGTCGGTGGTGGGACTTTGGCAACGGCACCCTGGGCGACATGGCCTGCCACTACATGGACCTGCCGTTCTGGGCTTTGGGGCTGCGGCATCCGGAGACGATTCAGGCCCAAGGCTCGCCCCTGCATCCGGAAACCTGCCCGCTGGGACTCCAGGTGGAATACCACTATCCGGCCCGCGGAAACCAGCCCCCGGTCAAGCTCATCTGGTACGACGGCAACCGGATTCCGAAAACCCTGTTCGGGCACAAGATGCCGGGGGCCGGGGTGATGTTCGTGGGCAAAGAGGGGCAGTTGTTTGCCAACTACAGCACTTATCGCTTGTACCCGGAGGCGAAGTTCCGTGGGTTCGAGCCGCCGCCGCGGACCATTCCCCGTTCGATTGGTCATCACCGGGAGTGGATTCACGCTTGCAAGACCGGGGCTTCGACCACTTGCCACTTCGGCTATGCCGGCCCGCTCACCGAAGCGGTGCTGCTGGGCGTGGTGGCCTTCCGCAGCGGCCAGAAGCTGCGGTGGAACCACCAGGAGTTCACCACCGGCAACGACAAAGCCGACCGGCTGCTGCACAAGGAGTATCGCGCAGGCTGGAAGCTGTAGGGCGCTAGCCCAAAGCGTTTGCTGTTCGGTGCCGGGGCCGCCCAAGGGGAGCGGCCCCGTTTTTTTGCCGTTGGCCACAGCGAGCCCCGGTCTTCAGTTCGGGGAGAGTCGGAGAAACCAGAGAAAAACGCTTGCTTGTTCTTTTTCTCCGGGAGCTTACGCTTCCGGCTCGCTATTCTTCCCGAGCTGAAGCTCGGAGCTCGCCCGTTGCGAGAATCGGCGCTTGTTCTTGCATCGGTGCGAAAGCTCCCAGTGGCAGCGGCCCCGCCGCCTCCGCCGACTGAAGTCGGCGGTTCGCCAATTGCCGATTCGCGGTCGGCGATAACGAGCTGCCGATTACGAGCACGAGTAGGAGTACGAGCACGAGTGCAAACGCTTGTTTTTTTCCGCTGGAGCGGAAGCTCCTGCCCAAGACGCAAGACTCAAGACGCAAGACCTCCCGACGCGACTCCCATTGACTCCCCCCGAAGGAATTGGACCCTAAGATGGTAATAGCCGCCTGGGTCCGGCAGCCGAGCACGCCCGGACCGAAAGGACATGGACGTTTTCCCACCCACTCGCAAAACCAGGAGTTTCCCACCGATGACCACCCAGGCCCGAGAAGGCGCCCCTGCGGTCAAGTCGATGGAAAAGATTGTTTCGCTTTGCCGCCGACGAGGGTTCCTGTTCCAGTCCAGCGAAATCTACGGCGGCTTGAACGGCTTCTGGGACTACGGGCCCATGGGCGTGGAGCTGAAGCGCAACATCAAGGAAGCCTGGTGGTACGACATGGTCACCAGCCACAACGAGCTGGTCGCCCCGCCCGGGGCTCCGGCCCCCTATCAGATGGTGGGAGTGGACACCACCATCATCATGCACCCGCAGGTGTGGAAAGTCTCCGGCCACTACGACCTGTTCCACGACATGATGGTCGATTGCCGCGAGACGAAACGCCGCTATCGTTACGATCAAGTGGTGGGCCGCTGGGTGGAGTACCAAGGCCGGCGGGTGTTTGTGACCGTCGATGGCGAAGGGCCCACCGTCGAACAGGACCTGTTGCAGCGGGCGCTGAAGTTCTTCAACCTCCGCAGCAAGCAGGCCGACCAGTTGCACTGGGACGGCCCGGTGCAGCCGCTAAGCAGCGTGGAGGACCGCTCGCTGGTGCTCGGCCCGGACGCCAAGGAGCCGGGCACGCTGACCGAGCCGCGTGAGTTCAACCTGATGTTCAAAACCTACGTGGGTGCGTTGGCCGGAGAGGAAAACGCCGCGTTTCTGCGGCCCGAGACGGCCCAGGGCATCTTCGTCAACTTCAAAAACGTGCTGGACTCCACCCGGGTGAAGATTCCCTTCGGCATTGCCCAGGTGGGCAAGAGCTTCCGCAACGAGATCACGCCGCGGCACTTCACGTTCCGTTCCCGGGAGTTCGAGCAGATGGAAATCGAGTTCTTCTGCCACCCGGAACAGTCGCAGGCGTGGTACCAGTACTGGCGCAACCGGCGGTTTGCGTGGTACGTGTCGCTGGGGCTGGCTTCGGATCGGTTACGGCTGCGGGAGCACGGGCCGGAGGAGCTGAGCCACTACTCCACTGGCACGGCCGACATCGAGTACGCCTTTCCTTTTTTGCCGCCGGGAAAGTTCGGCGAGCTGGAAGGGATTGCCCACCGCGGGGATTTCGACCTGCGCAGCCACATGGAAGGGAAGCTCGACCCGAGCACGCGCCCCTTGCAGGTGGAGCTTGGCCCGGACGGCAAGCCCCGCTGGCGGGGCAGCGGTAAGGACCTCTCCTACCGGGACGAAACCACCGGCGAGCGTTACGTGCCGCACGTGGTGGAACCTTCGGCCGGGGCGGATCGGGCCGCGTTGGCCTTCCTGTGCGAAGCCTACGACGAAGACCAGGCCCCGGACGACAAGGGCAAGATGCAATCGCGCACCGTGATGCGGTTCCACCCACGGCTGGCCCCAATCAAGGTGGCCGTCTTCCCCCTGGTCAAAAAAGAAGGCATGGTCGAGATTGCCCGAGACATCTACGCCCAGCTCAAGAAGCACACCACCTGCTTTTACGATGAGAAAGGAGCCGTGGGCCGGCGCTACCGCCGCCAGGACGAAGTGGGCACTCCGTTCTGCATCACCGTGGACGGCCAGACGCTGGACGACCGCACGGTGACAATCCGCGACCGCGACACGTTACAGCAGCAACGGGTGCCCATCGACCAGTGCTGGGACGTAATCCAGCAGCGTTTGCGTTCTCCGGAGCAATAGTGTGGCCGCCGTGCAAGTCGCCATCAGCCAGGCGTGTACGCTCCCCTGGCCCCTGGAAGAAGAACTGCGGCAGTTGGCCCAAGCCGCCTGTCCCGCCGTGGAACTGTGGTGGGGCAAGGTGGAAAGCTACCTGGAAGGCCGTCCGGTCGCGGAACTGGCCGAACTCTTGAAGCGGCACGAACTGGCCGCCCCGGTGGCCAGCTACCAGGGAGGGCTTTTTGCTCAGGACGCCCGGGCGTTCCAGGAGCATTGGTCCCATTTCTTGCGGCGGCTGCAACTGGCCCAAGCCCTGGGCGTGCAGGTGATGGTCGTGGCGGCCGACGCGGAGCGGGCGCCGGACGACTCGCAGGTGGCGGTGTTCTTGCAGCGGCTGCGCGATGCGGCCCGGGCGGCCGCGGACCACGGGGTGCGGCTGGCCCTGGAGTTCCAGGCCCGAAGCCCTTTTGGCAACAACCTGCAAACGGCCGCCGCTTTGGTGCAGGAAGCGGACCACTCGCACCTGGGCATCTGCCTGGACGCGATGCACTTCTTCACCGGCCCGAGCAAAACCGAAGACCTGGGCTACCTGAACGCAGAAAACCTGTTCCACGTTCAGTTGTGCGACGTGGCCGGGCCGCTGCGAGAAATGGCCCGCGACGCCGACCGCATCCTGCCCGGCGAAGGGGATTTCTTGCTCGGCCCGCTGATTGCCCGATTGGAACAGATAGGCTACCAGGGTGCGGTTTCTCTGGAGCTGATGAATCCGCAGTTGTGGCAGGTGCCGGTGCTCCAGTTGGCCGAAGTGGGCGTCACCTCGCTTCGCCGCCTGCTGGGCGAAGCGAAAATGCCGGGGTGAACAACGCCAGTGCGGAAGCCCGTTATCGCCCCACGCTTTCAAGCCTCCACGCCCTATTCAAGTCGATGGCTTGCCGGCGCGTTACGGCCAAGTTTGCTCCAACGAGGAAGCGCAAGCCGATTGGACTGCGTGCCAATAAAACGCCCACGCGCCTGTATGTGCTTTGACCGTTTAACAGGCTTTCCGAAACTTCCGGCCGCAAGCACCATGTCTGAGGTTTGGAAGCAACGCCGGAGGGTTTTGTAACAAGCTCCAAGGATTAGACCAGCTCGGGCATGGGGCGGTATTTGTTGTGTTCCACCAGGTACTGGGGCCGCCCGGCTCGATCCACCAGCGTGGTGTGGTCGATGTCGATGCCCAGGCATTTGTAGAGCGTGGCAAAGACTTCCTGGAAGTGGACCGGACGCTGTTTGGCGTATTCGCCCAGGCGGTTGGTGGCGCCGATGACCTGGCCGGTCCGCATCCCGCCACCGGCCAGCACGGCACAGGAAACCTGCGGCCAGTGGTCGCGTCCGGCGTTCTTGTTGATTTTGGGCGTGCGGCCGAACTCGCCCCAGACTACCACCGAAGTGTCGTCCAGCATGTCGTGCCGGTCCAGGTCTTCGATCAGGGCCGTCAGCGCCTGGTCCAGCATGGGCATATCTTCCCGGCCGCGTTTGAAGTTGCCGCCGTGCCAGTCCCAGCGACTGAAGGCCAAAGTAACACATCGCACACCGGCCTGAATGAGCCGCCGGGCAACGAGGAAGTGTTCGGTGATGCGCGGCGCCCCATCGGCCACCGGTTTGGGGTCTCCTTTGCCGTATCGTTCCCGTACCCGGGGGTCTTCTTTGCTCAGGTCCAGCGCCTCGACCAGCTTGCTGCTGGTCAGCACACCGAAGGCCTGCTGGGTAAAGGCGTCCATCCCTTCCATCATGCCGCTGGCGTCCGCATCGCGGCGGAAGCGGTCCAGGGCCCGAAGCAACTGTTTGCGATCCCCCAGCCGCTCCAGCGTGATGCCGTTGAGTACCATGTCGGAGCGTCCTTCGCCGTTGGGCCGGAAGGGGGCGTGGGCCGGACCCAGGAAACCCGGCTGGCCCGGATCGCCCCAGGGGCGATGGCCCGTCCGCGGCGAAAGTCCCACGAACGGCGGCACACCCGGGTCCACCGGACCGTAGAGCTTGGAGAGGACCGAACCCAGCGCGGGCCATCCGCCGGCCGGGGCCGGGCCGACTGAACTGCGGCCGGTCAGACAAGTAAACGCCTCGTGACGCCCGTTGGAGCCTACGATTGTGCGAATAAAGGCGAACTTGTCGGCCATGCGAGCCATCCGCGGAAAGTGCTCGCAAATCTCGATGCCCGGCACGTTGGTCTTGATGGGCCGGAACTCGCCGCGGATTTCGCTGGGAGCTTCCACCTTGATGTCGAACATGTCCTGGTGCGGCGGCCCGCCAGGCAGAAACACCATGATGATTCCTTTGTGCGAACGCCGCACTCCCGCCTGGGCTTCCAGCCGCAACAGCTCCGGCAGGGCCAAACCGCCCATGGCCAGCGAGCCAATCCGGAGAAAGCCGCGTCGGGTCAAGCGATCACAGAACCGATCCTGCTTGCGGTCCGGGCGTCCGAGGATCGTCAGCATGGATCGTTCTCCTTGCTCTTGGGTTCAGGCGGGAAAATAGCAGGAAGGCAATCCGAGGGCAGGAAAGCTAGCACCGCAGAGGCATTTCAACAAGCCTCCAGGAGCTGATATCTGCTAACATCGTATCAAATGACATTTATCGGTTCAATTTCTTTTGCTGCTTTCTTACCCGGGGCCAATTTGTTTTCAATCTTGCTTGTCGAAGTAGAGGACTGGGCAATCCGGGAAAAATCTCTGCAAAATGGCCCGATTCGGCAACCTGGTTGCTTTTTCCGGAAAAGCCTGGCCACAACCCCGATCAGCCCATTGGTTCGTTGCAGCCTGGGAACAGATTCCCGATTCTCTTCCTGCCTGGGGCACTTGCTCCTGCGCCGATTGGCCACACCCCTTAGCGGACGGTCAAAACCGGCCCTTGGGGTTGCAATTGCAAGACCACCGTCCCGGGATCGATCCGCTGCACGACCACCGGCCATCGGCGCCCCTGGTGCCGCAGCGTGAACCGGTCCCCTGGACGCACAAGCAACGGCACCTCGTTGCCCACTTGCAGCAGGGCGATCCGCGCCCCTTGGACTGATTCCAGCCAGCCGCGAAGCACCACGGGAGGCAGCAACTTCCCCTGCCGCGCCGCGGCGGCAGCCAGAGCCGGGTCCAGAGTGAAGGGGTCCCGGCCGCGCTCAAGCGGCTCGGAAGGTTTTTTCCCGGCGGGGATCGGCCGCGAGGATTGTTTGTCGTTTCGAGGCTCTTTCGCCATGAGGGGGCCGGCCTTTTGTTCCCGGTCCGCCTGGCTGCTTGCAGACGGCTTGGTCGTCTCGGGCTGCTGGGCTTTGAGCACCGGAGGCGAAAGCGCCGCTAGCAGCATCGTCCAGCCGGCCCATCGTGCCAGGGTGTTTTGTGTCGGATTCACAGGCTGCCTTCCCGCGCTAGAGGAAACCGACTTCAACGGATGGCTCCCATCTGGATTACCGCCTGGAAGAAAGCGAAGTAAACGAACCCTACCAGCAAGCCTACCACCAGAATGAGCACCGGTTCCACCATGGCGCTAAGGCGGCGGACGTGGTTTTGCAGTTGTTCGTCGTAGAACCGGCCCAGTTCTTCCAACACTTCTTCCAACGAGCCGGTCCGTTCCCCCACGGCCACCATCCGCGGCACCAGTTCCGGGACCGGTCGGCCGCGAAGCGATTGGGCCAGGGAGCCGCCTTCGAGCACGCCCTGGGCGGCTTGTTCCACCTGCTGTCGCACCGCCCGGTTGCCAATCACCCCGGCGGTGATTCGCAGGGCTTCCAGCAAGTTCATTCCCGAGTGGAGCAGCATGCCTAGCGTCTGGGTCAACTGGCTCATGGCGGCCGTGGTGAGCACGGGGCCAAGGACCGGCAACCGCAACAGCAAGCGGTGCCACCGCAGCCGCCCCCAATCGGTGCTCCGCAGGACCAGGAACCCCAGCAGCAAAACGACCAGTCCGGCCAACAGCACGAGCCCGTAGCGGGAAATCCACCCGGAAAGGTCCACCAGCAACTGCGTGGCCCAGGGCAGAGCCGCCCCCCGCCGGGCAAAGAAGGTGGCGAACTTGGGAATCACCTTCAGTACCAGGAACGCAGCCACGGCCACAGCCACCAACACCACCACGGCCGGATAGACCAGGGCCGAAGCCAACCGCCCGCGCAGCATCGCCTGGCGGCGCAAGTATTCGGCCGACTGGGCCAGCACATGTTCCAACTGTCCGGTTACTTCGCCGCTTTGCACCAGTTGGACCACAAACGGGGGCACCAAGCCCGGCGCGGAAGCCAACGCCTGGGAAAACTGCCGCCCTTGCTGCAACTGTTCGGCCACGCGCCGCAGGGCCTGTTTGACCGCGGGTCGTTGGCTTTCGGCAGCGGCCGCTTCCAGCGCCTGCACCAGCGTCAGCCCGGAACGGAGCATCAGCGCAAGCTGTTCCAGCAGGAAGATGCGTTCCTGGGTCCGCAGCGTGCGCTGCGACCGCTTCAGGTGCCGCAGCCAGGCAAGCGGTTCCACAGGCCGATGGAGCAGGGCGGGCTCTTCCTGCGCCTGCTGCTGGGGCACCAGACGTAGGACGAACAACCCTTGCGTGCGCAGCGAGGCTGCGGCGCTGGCGGCGTCGGCCGCTTCCAGCGTTCCCTGGCGGCGCCCCTGGCCGGGGGCAAGCACGGTGTATTGAAAAGCAGGCATGGGACCGTTTCCTGGGGTCGAACGTGTATTTGGAAGCTCGGCGTTTGCCTCTGGTCATCTGGTTTCAAAGCGGCGTTGGGTCAGCTCCCAGTGGCCGACGGCTGGAACTGCCTCCCCGAGCTAAAGCTCGGGGCTCGCCGTTTATCGTTTGCACGAGTCGGCGCTTGTTCTTGCACCGGAGCGGAAGCTCCCAGTCGCTGGCGGCCGTGCCGTCCTCCGCCGACTAAAGTCGGCGGCTCGCCGAGTGCGAGAATCCGGCACATTGTCGTGTATCCAGCGAGCCGCGAGTGTCAACTCGCGGAGTGGCGAGTATACCAACGATTGCTTTTTCTTTTGGGCTCCGGGAGCTGACGCTCCCGGCTCGCTGTTGGTTGTGTTCGTATTCTTCGGCGAGCCCCGGACTTCAGTCCGGGGAGGACCGGTGGAAGACACTTGCTGGTGTTTTCCTCCCCGAGCTAAAGCTCGGGGCTCGCCGTTTGTCGTTTGCACGAGTCGGCGCTTGTTCTTGCACCGGAGCGGAAGCTCCCCCCATCCCCCCACGCCTCCAAGCCTCCACGCCCTCTGGTGCGGAAGCTCCCTGCTCAAGACCCAAGACGCAAGACCCACCGGTGCGGCAGCACCGGCGGAAGCCGCTTGCCGTTTTTCACACCGTGGCTTGCACCACTTCGGCCACGGTGGTGAGTCCTTGCAGCACCTTGGCCAGTCCGTCCTGGCGCAATGTCTTGTATTTGCCGCGTAAGTGTTGTTCCAACTGGGTCTGGTTGGCTCCCTGGGCCACCAGACGGCGCAGCTCGGGGGTAATCCACAGCGGCTCGAACAGTCCCAGGCGGCCGAAGTAGCCGCTGCCCAGGCATGCCGCACAGCCGCCGGGGGCCGGTTCGTAGATTTCGGTTTCCGGTTCCACCTGCAACAGCTCGGCTTCGGCCGGGGTAACGCGACGCCGGCGGCGGCAACGGGAACAAAGCCGACGGACCAGCCGTTGGGCCACCACCACCTGCAACGTGCTGGCCACCAGGTACGGAGCACAGCCGATATCCACCAGCCGCGTCACGGCTCCCAGGGCCGAGTTGGTGTGCAGCGTGGAAAAGATTAAATGCCCGGTCATGGCCGCCTTGATGGCCACGTCGGCCGTTTCCAGGTCGCGAATCTCGCCCACCATGATGACGTCCGGGTCGTGCCGCAACAGGCTCCGCAGGGCCGAAGCGAACGTGACCAGTTGTCCATCCACCTGGATCTGCGACACGCCGGGCAGCAGGTATTCGATGGGGTCTTCCACCGTGAGGATGTTTCGCCGCGTGCGGTCCAGCTCGCTCATGGCCGCATAGAGCGTGGTGGTTTTGCCGCTGCCGGTCGGTCCGGTCAGCAGCACCATGCCGTGTGGCGCCCGAATCGCCCGGCGGAACTGCTCCAGGTCTTCGTCCGCAAAGCCCAGGGCTTCCAGCCGCAGTTGGACCGTTTCGCAGCCGAGCAGCCGCAGCGTGGCCCGTTCGCCCCAGCGGGTGGGAATCGTGGCCACGCGGATGTCCAGCGTCACGTCGTCGCGTCCCGGCGGTTGGTAGCTGAAGCGTCCGTCCTGAGGGGCACGTTGCTGGGCGATGTCCAACCCGGCCAGCACTTTCACCCGCGTGGTCAGACTCACTCCCGTCGTGCGATCCAGGTCCACCAGAAACGGCTGCAAATGCCCGTCGATGCGGAAGCGAATCTGGTAGCCCTGGGCCGTGGGTTCCACGTGCACGTCGGAAGCCCGGTGGAGGAACGCCTGCTGGATTACTTCGTCCATCAGCTCGACCGCCCCGGTGGCCGAAGCGGCTCCGGCTTCCACCTGGCCCGCTCCCTGAAGCGACCGGGCGCCCAGGCGGCGGACCGCTTCCGGGTCGGCCAGATGGACCCGCAGGCGGCAGCCGAACAGTTGACCCAACCGATCCAGCGTGGCTTGGTCGTCCGGATCGGTCGTGGCCACGTGGAGCGTGCCGTTTTCCTGGTAGAGCGGGACGACACTGCCTCGGGCCCGCAACGCCGCGGGCATCCGCCCCCAGAGCCGGGCATCGACTCGGGCGGTGTTCACGTCCACGAACGGCAGCCCTCGCTGCTGGGCCACCGCCCGATACAAAGCAGCCAGCGGAAATCGGCCCTGGGCGGTTACGTAGTCGAGCACCGCCTGGCGTTTTTGCCGGGCTTGCCGTTGCCAGCGCCGGAGCTGCTCGGCGGTGAACAGCCCGGCGGCCAGGCCGGCCTGGAGCAGCGTTTCCGGGGCAAGCGGCATCAGTTCCCTCCTGCCCGGCCTGCCTGTTGGGCCAGCAGGCGCAGGCGACTTTGGACCAGTTGCGGATCCCGGGCCAGGGCCATTGCCGCGGGCGGTTCGACCAACCCCTGGTGGATTACCTGGGCCAGGGCCGCTTCCAGCGTTTGCATCCCCTGGCCGGCGCCGGTTTCGATGGCCGCGTAGATCTGCTGCGGCTTGCCGGTGCGGATCAAGTGGGCCACGCCGGTAGTGACCCGGAGCAGCTCGACCACGGGCACCCGCCCGGGCCGATCCCGGCGAGGCAGTAGGCGTTGGGCCACCACGGCCCGCAGCACCATCGAAAGCTGCTGCCGCACCGACTGCTGTTCGTCGGCCGGAAACACGCCGATAATCCGGTCCAGGGCTCCGACCGCATCGCCGGTATGCAGCGTGGAAAAGACCAGATGGCCAGTTTCGGCCGCGGTGATGGCCGCCCGCATGGTTTCCAGGTCGCGCATCTCGCCCACCAGGATGACGTCTGGGTCTTCGCGCAGGGCGGAGCGGACCGCTTCGGCGAACGAGGGCACGTCCGTGTAGAGTTCCCGCTGGTGAACCAGCGATTTGATGTTGCGGTGCAGGTATTCCAACGGGTCTTCCACCGTGATGATATGGCAGGCCCGATGCTGATTGATCTGGTGGATGAGCGTGGCCAGCGTGGTGGTCTTGCCGCTGCCGGTGGGACCGGTAATCAACACCAGCCCGTCGCGCAAACGGCTCAGTTCTTCCAGTTGTTTGGGCAGCAGCAGTTCTTCCAGCGTGCGAAACACGTTTTCCAGCCGCCGGATGGCCAGGGCCACCTGTCCCTGTTGGCGGAACACGTTGATCCGAAACCGCACTTCGCCCAGGGAATGGGCCAGGTCGAGCGTATGGCGTTGGGCGAACACTTCCTGCTGCCGGGGATTCATCAGGCCCTGGGCCACGCTGGCGGTCTGCTGGGCCGAAAGCGGCTCCGCGTCCGGAAGCGGCTGCAACACGCCGTCAATCCGCACGTGGGGAGGGCAGTCGTGCGTCAGGTGCAAGTCCGACGCACCAAGCTCGATGCACCGGCCAAGCAGGTGTTCCAACAGGGGTAGCCCTTGGAGTTGGCTCATCAATGGGGGGTGCTTTTCTGGCGGGAAATCGTCCGGAAACCGGCAGCCGCTCCACGGTGACAGCGGAGAACCTACAGACAGACTAGCAACTCGATCTCCAAGGCCGAAACGCTCGCGCGAGCCTGTTTTTGCTGTGGGGCCAGGGAAACTTCCAACGTCACCACCTGAGGCGGGAAAGTTTCCAATCGGCGGAGCAACCGCACCACACCGGCGTAAGAGCCGCGCAGTTTGACCCGGTATAGGTGGCACCCTTGGCTCCGGCACCATTGCGGCAGCGGCTCCGGTTCGGCCGCGGGAAGGTTCGGCTCAGGCTTCCCCTTGCTGCGGCCCGGCGGAGAAGCGGTCTGGCGAGGCTGCGTTCCCGGGGCCGAGCGGGCCGCCGTGCGGCTGGGTTTCCACGGGGTCCAGCCCACAAGCTGTAAGCCCGCCTCCCGGGCAGCCTGGGCAAAGCGGAGCTTGAGTTGCTGCACTTGCCCCACTCGGGCAGAGGCATCCAGGGCCTTGTGCCATTGGGCCAGGATTTCTTGGACCCGGGCCAGTTTCTGTTCGAGTTGCCGTAGCTCCCGCTGCAAGGTGGCCGCGTCCGGGTTTCCGGCATCCTGGCGTTGGAGGGCGGCCAGGTCGGCGGTGAGCTTGGTCTTTTGCTTTTCCAGCGCCGCGGCTTGCCGCTCCCGTTGGTCCACTTCGGCCCGGCCGCGGCGATAGCGCAGCAGAAAATATCCGGCCCAAACCACGGCCAGGACCAGATTGAGCACCAGCACCCGTTCGCGCAGCGTAAGCTGTTTCATCGCAAGCGTCTCTTCGCTAAGGGGCTGTCCCCCTTGGGGCGTGCGTGGCCAGTTCCCGGGAAACCCCGGCCGGGGGCTTGGCCGTGTTCGAGGCGACCGGCTCCGGCGGGATTTGCGCCAGGTCTAGCGCCACCACAAACGAAAACCGCACCCCGGGCACGCCGCCCGGGCCGGGGGCTTGCTCCAGCACGTCGTCGAGCACCGCCGGGGCTGCGTCGCTCAGGTGTTCCAGCACCCGGGCTTCGAACTGCCGCACGACTTCCGCGCCCGTGGCCCATCCTTGCAAGGTGAGCCGGTCGCGGGCGTCCCAGTGCAAGGCGTCGAGTACCAGTTCCGCAGGAACAATCTGCCGCAAGCGCTCCAGCAGCTCGGGCACGCGGCGCCGCCGCAAGTGGAAAACCGCTTGCACCCGGGCCACCGTTTGCTGTTGAAGCTGCAGCTCCTTTTGCAACTGGTTGCGCTTTTGTTGCAGGCGTTTGAGCCGGGCGAGTCGGGCTTCTTCCCGCTCTTTGGCTTCTTCGAGCCGTTCGACCTGATGGCGAAGTGCGGCTTCGTGCTGCCGCGCCTGATGCAACCGGGCCCGAAGCGGCAGCTCCAGCCCCAGCAACACCAGCAGCCATGCTCCCACGCAAGCAGCCGCAATCCACCGCGGGCGCTGCCAGGGCGGAACCCAGGGGACCGGCCGCCGCAGGGGGGACAGGGTCTGCGCCTCGGGGTCAGTACCCGCGGCCCAGGCCACCAGGCCATGGAGCATCTGCCGGGGGGAAAGCTCTCCCGGTTCCTCGTGGCTCCCTCGGGCCAAAGCCAACGGACCGAAGCGCAGCCGAGCCGGTGTTTGCACAGAGGATTCCGCCGCCGGTCCCGCCGAGTCGGGCGCAGTCCCAAACGAGCCGGTTTCGGCGAACCGGCCGGGCAAGTTTTCCACCCGCTGGAGAGTCCCCTTTTGGAAGTGGAGGCGGACCGTCCTTCCCGGCAGGGCAAGCTCTACTTCGGCCGAAGGTTGCTCGGCCAAGGGGCCCTCCTGCACCGCGGCCCAGGCACAACAGCACAGCGGCACCAGTCCCAGGAACTCCCGGCCGGTGGCTTCCACGGCTTGCTGCCAGCGGTCCACGATTGCCGCCGGGGCGGCGGTTACAAGCCAGGGGAAAACTTCCCCCTGAGCAAGCTCCTCGGCCGAAGAAGCAGCCCGGGCCGAGGCGTCCTGCCAGGGTACGTAGCGGCACACCAGTGCTTCTTCGGCCGGAGGGCCGGGATGGCCGGCTACCCACTGCCGCAACTGTTCGGCCCGATCCGGCTCCAGCCGCCCGGTGGCCACCAGGTGTTGCAGCAGCTCCTCCCCGGCCGGGGAAGCGGAACTGGTTCCAGGAGAGCCTTCGGCCAACTGGGCGAAAGGGGCTTCCTCGGCAAGTAGTCCCAAACCCCAGAGGGCTTCCGGCAGCGTCGGCCCCCGGCTCGCTTGAGCCACCAGGGGGCCAAGCTCCCAGGAGAGCAACTGTTCCATTTCCTCTCGGGTAAGCAGATGCTTCTGAGCTGCTTCCTGCCCGGGCGAGGCGTCGGCGGCACCTCTCCCTGCAAGAGGCAGCAGCCTTTGCCAGGTGGTTTGCGGGAGCGGCGATTCGGCCCCTCCGGGTGGGACGGGCAGGGCCACCTGGGCCAGCACGGCTTCGGGCACGGCAACCACCACGGCCGCGGTGTGCCGGGGGTCCAGCTCTTCGGCCCGGGCCAGCAGTTCCTCGGGCGAAAAGTTCCACGGCAGGCGCAGCGAGGCTTCCACGTGCCAGGCTCCCTTGCGGCGCAGCAGCAACGCGGCTTCCACCTGGAAACCGTCGCACAGCAGGGCCAGCACGCGCCGCGGGAAACTCATCAGTTCAACGCCTGTCGGTCTGACTTACGGGTTTCGCAACTCCAGCACCAGCTTGGAAACCACCGTGCCCGGCACCAGCACCACGCGCGTGGCATACACTCTGGCGGTACCGGTTTGCTGGTTGGTCACCAGCGGGGTGTCGTCGGCCGTAAAGGGGTTCTGGTCCGGGTCTTCTACCAGCACCAGCAGGTGTTCGCCGCAAGGCACCCAGCTCTGGCCGGTGGAATCGGCCAGGCCGAAGAACGAAGCGGTCGCCCCGGGGTCGCTCGCTTCCAGCGAAGTGACAGCCGCCTGGGCGTTGGCCGGATCGGTCGTAAACCGCCGCCATCGCCCGGCCTCGTACACCAGCAGCGCCGCCCGCAGCCGTCCTCCGGCAATCGAAAACACCTGCCCGGTCCGGTTGACCGCCTGCACTTCCACCGCCGCCAGATCAATCATCCATTGCGATTGGGCCAGGGAGACGCTCACGTCGTGGCGATACACGTCCGGATCGGTCGCCGGGTCGGTGGGCAGCCCGTCGGACCCCAAGCTGGTCAGTTGCCAGGAGCGCAGGTCGGACTGGAGCACCCAGCCGTAGTTCAGCTCGTCTTCCGTCGGCACCGGGGAGAAGTTGCCCCAGGCGTCGCGAAACGCTTTCTCCCCGGGTGCCAGCGGAAGATAAGGACCGCGATAGCCTTTCAGCAGCGTCAGGCCGGGACCGGAAAGCGGAATCTCTCCGCCGTCGTTCAACCCGTCGGGCCCCGGCTCGGGGTCGAAAAGAGCCACCTGCGGGGCAAAGCCAGGGAACGGGCTGCCGGTGGCGCGGTCCACACCTTGGACCATCTCGGAGAGCGAAAGCGGCAGCCGGCCCAAATCGACCACAAAGCCGGAAAGCAATACTTCCCCACTTGAGGTGCGGCCCAGGTACAGCACGCCGCGGCGAGCCATTTCCAGCCGGGCTTGGGTCTGCTCGAACCGGGACTGCTGATCCGCCGTGTCGGTCAGGGCCACGGCGCTGAGGGCCAACATGCCCAGCAGGGCCACCACCAGCAAAAGCTCAAGCAGCGTAAAGCCCGCCGCGACGTTCCGTCCCGTATCGCACCAGCTTCCCGGCGGTCCGGCGACGGCAAAAGCCCTCATCGCCGGGCGGCACGGGAAACCAGCGGCAGGAGCCGGTTCCTGTTGCGAAAAGACCAAAACACGAAAACGGAACAAGCGCATGATTATCCTATTCGTTGCTGTGCCAAGTATTCAGCATACTCAGCCAAGCAATCGTTAGGGTATGTCGGCAGGTGATTTTAGTCGGCGTTTCGGCAAGCTTCGGACCAAAGGGGGCTTGGAGCTTGGGGCCTGAGGGGGCGGGAACACACGCCAAGGAGTCGTTCGGCACCGTATAAAATTGCCGGTGGTGTGCCGCCATGTTGGTGTTGCGTCATGTCCTCGGCGAGCCCCGGACTTCAGTCCGGGGAGAGCCGAGGAAAAACGCTGGTTCTTTTTCTCCGGGAACTGAAGTTCCCGGCTCGCCGTTTCCGAAAATCAACGTTTATTCTTGCTCGGAGCGGAAGCTCTCCCCCCATCCCCCCAAGCCTCCAAGCCGCCACGCCCTCGGTGCGGCAGCACCCAGTCGCTGACGGCCGTGCCGTCCTCCGGGAGCTGACGCTCCCGGCTCTTGTTCTCCCCGAGCTGAAGCTCGGGGCTCGCCGTGGGCGGCACGTTGCTCGTCGGGGGAACCTCTGCCGTTTCAGCGGAACAAGTAAATCACCTGGTCGTCGCCGCCGATGGCTGTGGCGTTGCTTTCGTAACGGCCGTTGGGGCCCAGGCTCACGATTCTCGCGCGGCTGCGGAGCAGCAGCGGGTCGGTATGATGCACGTCCAGCAGCAGGTAGGGGCGTCCCCAGCGGGCCCGGGGTGTGCCCTGTTCCGGATCGTACCACTGGTAGAACGGACCCTGGGGCGGGTGCGGCCAGGGGTCGGCCACGCCCAGGCAGCCGGGCACCAGGTCGGCCAAGGTGCCGCTGCCGGGATCGCCGTCGCCGCTGGGAGTCAGCGTACTGCTCACGTCCACCAGCCCGCCGCCGTCTCGGCCCAGGTAAGGACCGCGCCAGCCGCGTCGCGTGGTCGGGTTCCAGCGTCCCAACGGGTGAATCAACGTGCCGTTGCGGTCCACCAGCGGGTTTTGCAGCAGTTGCCACCAGTTGGCCCCGTGCCGAGCCCAAGCGGCGCGTTGGGCAGGCGTGGCGCTGGCCAGATGCGGGGGCCAGTGCAACGGGTTGTTCGGGTCCAGTTGCCCCAGCGGATGCTCGCCCACCAGGGCAAACGGCCCCTGGCCGGGCATCCAGCCCGTGTCCTGGTAAAAGCGCAACACGGCCTGGCGTAACTGGGCCAGTTCGTGCTGGGAAACCTGGGCGGCCGCCTGTTCTTCGGTTCCTTCCAAGGAAAGCATCACCGTGCCGGCCACCACGGCCAGGATGCTCACCACCACCAGCAGCTCCAGCAAGGTAAAACCCCGCTGGAGCTGCCCGGGCAGTGTTGCCGCCGAGTTGGCAGGAACGGTTCGCCTTTTCATTTCACGCATCCACCCAATCGCAGGGACTTGCCGCTTACTGCTTTTGTCCGGTGAACTCGGCGTACTCTTCGTCGTACCAGTCGCCGTTGGTATCCAGTACGCCGAGGAGTCGGGCCTTGGACAAGTAGTCGCCGCTATCAAGTCCGTCCCCCTCGTCGTCGGTGGCCAGGTGATAGATGGCCAGGTAGCGGTTGTAGCGCTCCTTGGGGACATCGGCGTAATAGGGAGCTTCGGAAAGGGCGGTGCTGGTGGCTCCCGAGGTGCCCACGTCGTTGCTCTTGACGATGGAAGCGTTGTTCCCCACGCCCACGACTACCACCAGGTGCAGCCGCGTGGGATCCAACCCGGCCATGTCCCGCAGGCGGCTAGAAGTGCCGGGATCGGCCCCGGAAAAGTCCGTAATCGCGTTGCTGCCATCGCTGCTTTCTACCGCGGCTACCACCACGCCGGGACTGAGAGGAATCGACACGCCGAACCCTCGCGGCGGATCGTCGAAGATGCGGTTGGGAATCGAGGGGATCGCACTCAGATCGTTGGGATAGCTGCCCGTTACGTACCGCAGGTGGGTTATCCCTGCGGCGTTCAGGGCGGCCACGGCCTCCGGTGTAAGCGTAAAGGGACCGATTTTCCCCTTGAGCTTCTCCGGCAGGATGTCCAGTGCCGTAGCGTCGGTCCCGTCGCCGGCGGCGGTGTACAGGAGCGAGTCGTAGTTGTTCGGGTGCCGCCGGTTCACCGTGGCATAGGTGCGAATCGCCTGGTCCAGCCCTTTGATGTTGAACGCCGCCTGGCCTCTGGCGGCCTGGGAATCCAGCCCGTCGTAGGCGACGATCAACCCGCCGGCAATGATGGCCAGAATGGCAATCACCACCAGCAACTCAAGCAAGGTGAATGCAGAACGCAGCGGTCGGACGGCACGCATGGCAGGGCTCCTTGTGGAAAAGGGGAGGCAAGCAGTGGAAAGCATCAGCGCTGATTGTATTGATACTGATTCTCAGTTGCAACTTTATTTGCGACAATGTATCGACTTTCTGCTGCCTGTCAACAGCCCTGCCGAATACCTTGCCTGGCCGCCCACAGAAAATCCGTGCGTAACCCCAAGCAAAGAACATACTTGAGGGAATCGAAACAAAGATGGAGCCTGGGCCGTTTTATCGGGCCGCAAGGGTGGCAGACGCCAGCTCGAATGCCCGAAGCACCGCCTGACGCTGGCGGCGCAGGCGCAACTGCCGGGGACCGACGCCCCGTTGCGGAGCCAGGAGCTCGACGCGATGGCTCGTCGTGCGAATACGTTTGCCGCCGGGCAGTCGCAGCCCCAGACCCACGTAAAGCACGCCATCCAGCTCCGGGGGAGCCTGCGGGCCCAAGTGTCCCGTAGTGGTTACGGCCAATTGGGCAGCCGGCGTGTGCCGGAGCACGCCGCGAGCCATGGCTTGGGCCACTTCGTGGCTGACCGGGCCCGGCCGTTGCAGCATCCGCGGGGGCACTTCCAGCCACTGCTGCTTGGTTTCCACCTGATAGACCACGGCCGAGCCGCAAAACAGCTCCGAAACGCCCGGAATGCGCGTCATGGTGGCCGCCAGCAGCCCACCGGTGCAGCTTTCGGCAAACACAAACGGCATCCGCTGCCGTTGCAGTTCGTTCCACAACGCTCGGGCGGCCCGATCCAACGCCGCTTGGCTCCATTGCATCGTTCGACTTTCCCCGGGGTGGCCGCAGTTACGGGATTTCTCTTAATTCCTGTTGGCTGGAAAGAAGGTTCCGCTGTTCACTCTCTTTGCTTTTATCTGTTTTCTCAGTCTCCGGCTCTTCAAGGTCAGTCCTTGTCAGTCTTCTCTGCGTTACTTTGGGAAAGGGGCAGCGACTTTGCCGATTGAGCCGAGGCTTGCGTGGCGGTTGTGCCGGTTCAAGCCGTTTTTCCAATTCGGTCGATGCTGAGGGTGCCGCAACTGCCGTCGCCTGCCAAACGGGAAGGAGCGACTCGATGGACGGCCAAATCATGGAACTGGCGCGCTACTGGGCTCATGAGCTGCTGGTTTGGGTCGGTTTCGGCACGCTGGTCGGGCTGGCGGCCAAGGCCATCATGCCAGGCCGCGACCCGGGCGGGGCCGTGGGCACCATGCTGATGGGAATTGCCGGCAGCATCATTGGTTGCGCGCTACTGCTTTTCTTTGTGGAAAAAGGGCGGATTACACCCATTAGCCCGCTGGGATTCGTCGTGGGCACGGGCGGAGCGTTCATCATTCTGCTGTTCTTCCGGATTCTGAACCACTCGTTCTTTGTAGAAGCCGAAGACGGCTGGCGAGGGCGTTGGCGGCGGTGGTATCGGCGGCGGCGATACTACTACGAAGACTGAGCCCCTTTCCGCTACCAGACGCCTTCCCCCAAAACACGCACCGGCTGCGTCGAGGAAACACGGTACAGAGCACCGGGCAAAACCCGCCGTGGCGGTTGCTCTTCCGCACCGGAGAAACGCCCGGGTTCATTCTTTTGTTGCCGTGGGGACCGGGGCGGCCGGTTTGGGAGCGGCCGGGGCGGCACCGGCGGCAGCGGGCTGTTGGGCGGCTTCGTGGCCGAGGAGTTCGGCCAGCGTGGTCCCTTCGAATTGGGCAATTGCCTGCGAGAGTAGCCGGTCCACCGTTTCCCACGCGTCGCGATGGCGGCGGAGCCGGTCGGCCAGAAACCACTGGCGGCCCAACAGCAGAATCTCGTCGATGCGGATGGTTTCAGCGGGCCGGGCCAGGGCGTACTGCGGTGTGCCGTCGCCCCGGGACTCCACGCGATGAATGTACCCGCGCTGTTCCAACTGGGTGGCCATTCGGGTTACGACGCGAATGGGCAACTGAAGAGCATGGACCAACTGTTCCAGCGCAAGCGGCTTTCCCTTCTGGAAAGCCTGGCCGAAGGCTACCAGCGTGGGCACGAGCCACAGGGGGTCGTAGATTTCCATCCCCTTTTCTTCGAGCAACTGACCGGCCATCTGGCGGCGGCTGACCGTCTGGATGACGTAGGAAAGCTCCAGCCCATAGAGCACAATCAACCAGGTCAAGTACAGCCAGAACAGAAACAGGGCAATCAAGCCCAACGATCCGTAAAGTTCCGAGTACGGGCGGGCCGTGACCACATAGAGCTGGAACGCCCCCTTGGCCGCTTGCCAGGCCACCGCCGCGGCCAGTGAGCCGACCAGCACCGGTCGCCAGGCCATTCGCGTGTTGGGCACCAACGTGTACATGGTAAACAGCAGCGCCCAACTGGCCAGCAGCCCGGAACTGCGATCCAGCAGGCCGAAGACCATGTGTCCCAACCAGCCCAGCGGTTCGGCTTCCACGCCCCAGGCAATGAACCGCTGCAAGCCGAACAGAATACCGGCCATGGTGGCCGGGCCCAGCGTGAGCACCGCCCAGTAGTTGGCCAGCCGGGTGCTCCAGCGGCGGCCGCTGGGAGCATTGCAGATGGTGTTGAACGCGTCCTCCAGGTTTACCAGCAAGGCCAGTGCGGCCCAGATGAAAAGCGCCCCGCCTAACAGCCCCAGCTTGCCCAAGCTGGCGTTCCAGGTGTGTTCAATAAGCTCGTCGAGTCGCTGGTCCAAGCGGGCCTGGATTTCCACCGGCGGGCTTGATGGGTCTTCGGCCTCCTGGTCTTGTTCCCCGGCGGCGTTCTTGCCCGGGTCCGGGGCCAGCAGCGGCAACTGGGCCGAAGTTTCTTCTTCCTGGGCGGGCACCTGGTAGGCCAGGGCACTCCAGCCCAAAAAGTCGTACACGCTTTCGCGCAGCCAGCGCCGGGCGTCCTCCTGATCCACAAACGCCCGCACAATTAACATGCTGATTACGGCCACTGGCACCAGGCTGAAGATGGTGCGGTAGGTGAGCGAGGCGGCCATGTCGCCGGCGCGGTCTTTCTGCAACTGGCGAGCCCCGTAGCGGAACAGGTCGATCAGGTAGCGGATTAACCGTTCCAACTGCGAAAGCTCGTCGATCGGGCGCCGAAACGCCCGGCGGACGTGGACCAGGAATCGCTTGTAGAGTTTCATGGAGTGTCTCGGGCCACTGGGTGCCCCACCAACTGCAAAACAAGGACTCCCCCGCGCCGGGGGAAGGCCATCTTCGGCCCGGTTTCCGTGCCGGACTGACTACAGTTCCTCTTTGCAACAGCTCCTTAATAAAAGCTTACCGCGGAAGCTCCGCCAGGGGCAGAGCGGTGCCGCTCCTCGGTTTGGAGTCCCTGGCGAGAACGGGGGCGGTTTATCACGCTTGGGGCGAAATTACCGCTTGCCCTCGGTGGCCAGAAGCCGCACCAGCTCGTCCCAGTACCGGGGGAGCCGGTTCCAAGGGTTCGGGGGGCCGCCGTCGGTCACAAACACATAACTACCCCGGGGAAGTGCGACCCGACCTAGCAGCGCCTTGGCCTCCGCCGCCGAGCCTACCCCATGCCACAACACCAGCGGTATTGCCCCACCGGGCAAGTGGGTCCAGCGCGGCTGGGTCAAATAGGAGGGAAACTCGCTCCCTTCGTAGATGCAATACACGTCGGCTGTGCGCCAGTGGGCATATTCGGGAGCGAACGTCGTACCGGGATTGGCCACCAGCGCCGCCCCGGGCAGACGCGCCCGGGCGTAGTTGGCCACCTGGGCGTAAAAGGGCAGGTGTTCTTTCCGGCGGCTCTGTTCGTCGAAGAAAAAGCCGCGCAGCCCCGGGTAAAACGCCAGCCAGCGGTCGATGTCCCGGCGTACTTCTTCCGCGTCGCGCCGGCCGTAGCCGGTGGCCACGTAGCCCAACAGCACCGCCCGGCGGCGCAGTTGCCGGACCACGCGGCGGTAGTTGGCATCGGGTTTGTTCCCCGGGCCGCTGGCCGGATTGACCACCACGGCAAGCGGCACTTGCTCGGCTGCCTGTTCCACTTGCCGCCAGTGGCGCAGCCCTTCTCCTGCCGGATAAAAGTAAGCCGGCACAAGCAAACGCCAGCGCGGCGAGGACGCTGAGGAGCCGTTGGGCTCGGCCCCCAGGACAGTCGCTGCCGGCAAACTCCCCAGCAGTACAAAAACAACGCCGAAAAATCGCATGGCAGGCTCCGTGCATCGGCGGCGTTCGGGTTTTACAATGGGAACGCCTTGTTCATGCTAATTGCTGTCCCGGAGGAGCAGAACCGAAAATGACCGTCAAACCCCACCTGGCACGCTCGGCCTGTGCGGCATGGCTTGTGGTGCTCGTTCTGGGCTCAGGCGTTTCGGCCCAGCAACAGCCCCCCCGGCGGATTGCCGGACGCACGCTACAACGATGGGCCCAGGACCTGGCGGCGGACAACGAGATCGTCCAGGCCCGGGCGGCCAAGATGCTGGGACTTTTCGGCCCCCAGGCCGTGCCCACGCTGAAGCAGTGCCTGAACCATCCGAGCGAGGCGGTTCGCTACTGGGCCTGCAGTAGCTTGGGCGACTTGGCTCCCCGAGGGGACCAGCAGCTCGTGGAACGCTTGAAACAACTGAAAAACGACCCGGAGCATCCAGCCTGCGCCATGGCCGCGGCCTATGCCCTGTGCCGGATCGAAGGCCCGCAGGAACACATCGGGCTGCTGATTCGACGCCTGGATCACGGCGAGCCGGGTATGGCGACTTCGGCCTGCGATTTTCTGGGCCGCTTGGGCCCGCTGGCCCGTTCGGCCATCCCGGCCCTGGAACGCACGGCCCGGACGTTTCACGACAAAGTGCGCCGCCACATCCATCGGGTCTATCACGTGGATCGCGCGGCGGAAAACGCCCTGCGGCAGATTGATCCGAACTGGAAACGCAGTTGGCCCGACCCGCGCCAGCGGCGCAACCGTCCCCGCAAGCCAAGGAGCAAACGCTGATGTTCACCCGGGGGAATCGCTTACTCGCGGGCGTTTTGGCCCTGTTGGTCCTGGGCTGGTGGCTGGTCGGTTCCAGCCAGGCCGCCGAGCCGAAACGGCCCAACATCCTGTGGATTAGTTGCGAGGACATCAGCCCGAACCTGGGCTGCTACGGCGACCCTTGGGCCAGCACACCCAACCTGGATCGCCTGGCCGCTCAAGGGGCCCGGTTCACGCGGGCGTTCGTACCCGCCCCGGTCTGCGCGGTGATGCGTTGCGGAGTCATCACCGGCGTGTATTCCTGCTCCATCGGCGGGCAGCACATGCGCAGTCGGATTATCCCTCCGCCGCATATCAAGTGCTTTCCTGAGTACCTCCGCCGGGCCGGCTACTGGTGCACCAACCGCTGGAAGACCGACTACCAGTTCGAACCCCCCCCTTCGGCCTGGGATCGCAACGGCCGGCAGCACGACGACTGGCGGGGTCGCCAGCCCGGGCAGCCGTTCTTCTGTGTCATCAACCTGACGATCAGCCACGAGAGCCAGGCCCGGCACGACCCCCGCTTTCACGAACAACTGCGGCGGCGTCTGCGCCCGGAGCAGATTCACCGCGAGGAGGACGCGGGCCGGTATCTCCCCCCTTACATTCCCAACACGCCCGAGGCTCGCCGCAACTGGGCCTGGTACTACGACAACATCTCCGAAATGGACCGCCAGGTGGGCGAGATTCTGCGCCGCCTGGAAGAAGACGGACTGGCCGACGAAACGATTGTCGTCTTCTGGAGCGACCACGGGCAGGGGCTTCCCCGGGGCAAACGCTGGCTGTACGACTCGGGAATCCACGTGCCGCTGATTGTGCGCTGGCCGGGTAAAATCGCCCCGGGCACCGTGCGCGAAGACCTGGTCAGCCTCATCGACTTGGCCCCGACGATGCTCGCCCTGGCCGGCGTACCGGTTCCGGATTACATGCAGGGGCGGGTGTTTCTAGGCCCCAAGACCCAGCCGGAACCGAAGTACGTCTTCGCCCATCGCGACCGGATGGACGAAACCTACGACCTGTTCCGCTGCGTGCGAGGGAGGCGGTTCCTTTACATTCGCAACTTCGAGCCCCAGCGCCCCTATTCGCAAACGATCCAGTACATGGACCTGATGCCGGCCATGCAGCAGTGGCGTCGCCTGGCCGCGGCCGACAAGCTCAACGCCTGGCAAGGGCTGTGGTTCGTCCCGCACAAGCCGGTCGAAGAACTCTACGACACCCAGGCCGATCCCCACAATCTGCACAACCTGGCCGGTGATCCCCGCTATCGCCACGTGTTGCAGGAAATGCGCCAGGCCCTCGAGAGGTGGCAAGTGGAAGTGGGCGACCTGGGCATGATCCCTGAGCCGGTTCTGATGCACCGCATGAAACCGCTGGGCAAGGTGCCCACCACGGCCCAGCCGACGGTGCAGCAGAAACGGTTGCCGGACGGCCGGGTGCAGATTACGGCCCAGTGCCCCACCCCGGGAAGCTCCATCGTCTGGCGAAGCCGACGGCACACGGGTGACCGCTGGGCGCTCTACACCACCCCCCTGGTCGTCCCGGCCGGGGACCGGGTGCAGCTCAAAGCCTGCCGCCTGGGCTATTACGATAGTCCCCCGGTTACCCTCCAGGCAGGAAAATAAACGCGGTTTGTCGAGTATGTGGGTTCACGTTTGTGGGAACCGGAGCAGAAACTCGGCCATGACAAAGCGTGTGGTTGCGGCCTTTTGCTTCTGGCTAGGGCTTGCCGGGTTGGCATCGGGGACCGAAAAGGGACGGACCGTCAAGTTGCAGGTGGAGCAAGCGCAGCAGCGGGCGGTGTTCCTGGTGGCCACGGAGCTAAAGTGCCGGTGGCGGTTGCGCATTCCGGAGCGGGTGCTTGCCGATCCTTCGCGGCCGCTGGTGGACCACCACGGCGTGCCGCTTCGCTGGCGGCAAGTTGCCGGAGGAGCCGTCGAGGGAGTCAGCTTTCCCACGGAGAAGGCACCGGTCCATCTTCGGGTGCGAGTGGAACCGGCAAGTTGGGGGGCGGCGTTGGAGATGACCATCAAAAACATCTCTCAAGAACGGCTGTCCAACGTGGTGGCCCATATTTGCCTTTCCCATGACCGCGGCAAAGGCCAGCCCTTCGAGTTTCGCGATCCGGAACACCGCCGCACTTATCTGGTAACCCGGCAGGGGCTGCGTTGCCTGGCGAAGTTCGGCGTGGGACTGCGGAGCCATTACCGCGTCCAGGGGGAAAAGCCAATCAGTTTTTTCAGCAATCCACAACGGGGTGAGTATCGCTTCTGGGGTGGCGGATTGGCTTCCCCAGTGGCGGTCCAGCCGTGGATCGCTTCGACCGACGCTACGGGCCGATGGACCGTAAGCATCTTTTGGGATCGGGCTGCCGAGCTGTTCCACAACGGCGACCGGCCCAACCGCTGCATCCACAGCGACCCGGCTTTCGGCACTTTGTCCCCGGGCCAATCAGCTACGCGGCGAGGAATGGTTCTGCTGGTGCGCGGTTCGCCCCAACGGGCGCTGGAGCTATTCCGGCGGTGGAAATCTTCCCGGTAGCGTTCCGCCTTTGTCGCCCTTGTCTCCCAAGGAAGAAGCAGACCAAACGGAGCCCACGGCGATTTCTGCCCTGCTTCCGGACACCCGGGCGAGGTTTGGGGGCGGTTTTTGTGCCAGGCCCTGCTCGGGCGGCCGGGTCGCTCGCCCCCGGCGGCGATTATGCTATAAGAGGGAGTGGTGGCAGAGGTTCGTCGCCTTTGCGTTTTGCCGTGCCGTCGTCGCCTCGTAGCCAGGAAAGTTCTGCCCCCGGTCCATGAGCCCCCCGCGAGCACTCATCACCGGCATTACCGGCCAGGACGGCTCCTATCTGGCCGAGCTGCTGCTGGAAAAGGGTTACGAAGTGCACGGCATGGTCCGCCGCAGCAGCACGGAGAACTTCGAGCGGATCGAGCATCTGCGCGACCGGATCCATCTGCACCAGGCCGACCTGTTGGACCAGTTGTCGCTAATCCGGCTGGTGGACGAAGTGCGCCCACGGGAACTTTACAACCTGGCCGCCCAGAGCTTCGTTCCCACCAGTTGGAAGCAGCCGCTTTTGACCGGGGAGTTCACCGCCCTGGGAGTGACACGGTTGCTGGAAGCGGTGCGGCTGGTGGATCCGGAGATTCGCTTTTTCCAGGCCAGCAGCAGCGAGATGTTCGGCTCGGTGCCCGAGGAGCCCCAGAACGAACAAACCCCGTTCCGGCCCCGCAGCCCCTACGCGGTGGCCAAGGTGTACGGGCACTTTATCACCATCAACTACCGAGAGAGCTACGGGCTGTTCGCCTGTTCGGGAATCAGCTTCAACCACGAATCGCCGCGCCGGGGCAAGGAGTTCGTTACCCGCAAAGTGACCGACGCGGTGGCCCGGATCAAACTCGGTCTGCTGGACCATCTGGCTTTGGGCAATCTGCAAGCGCGTCGGGACTGGGGCTACGCGGGCGATTACGTTCGGGCCTTCTGGCTCATGCTTCAGCAGGACGAACCGGACGATTACGTCATCGCCACCGGGGTGCAGCACTCGGTGCAGCAGTTGGTCGAAATCGCCTTCGCCCACGTGGGACTGGACTGGCGGCAGTACGTGCGGGTGGACCCGGCCCTGTTCCGGCCCGCGGAGGTCAACTCGCTGCGGGGCGACGCAAGCAAGGCCCGGGAAAAACTCGGCTGGCGTCCGACCGTGGATTTTGAACAACTGGTGCGGATGATGGTCGATGCCGACCTGAAGCGATGGCAGGCTCGCGGCTGCTCCAAGGGGTAGGCGGACTCGGCCGCTTTAGGGGGCGCCGCCTGGAGGGTCGTAGCGGACGACCGTTCCGGCCAACAGCCGCTGGATTCCCTGGTCGGTTTGCAGTAGCAGGGCCCCGTCTTCGTCCACGCCCACACAGGTGCCGCTGTGCCGCGTGCGATTGCTCTCTACCACCACGTTGCGGGAACGCAGCAGGCACCAGGGTTCCCACAGCCCGGGCAAGGAAAGCTCCCGGCTGGCTGCCTGTTGCCACAGGGGGGCGAAAGCCGCCAGCCATCGTTGCAGCACCAGGGCCAGCGGGACCGGCTGCTTCGTGTGGTCCACCAGACTGGCGGCCGCGTGTTGCAATTCGGCCGGGGCGTTTCGGAGCGGGTTGTTCACGTTCAGCCCCACGCCCAGCACCAGCAGCGGCCGCACTCCGCCGGTGCATTCGACCAGCACGCCGCCCAGCTTACGGCCGGCCAGGTAAAGATCGTTGGGCCATTTGAGGGCCCAGGCCCCCTGGGGGAAGAACTCGCTCAGGGCATCCAGCCCCGCCCGTGCCGCCAGCAGCGAAACGCGCGGCCAAAGGGCCTGCGGCAGTCCCACCTGGTCCGGGGCCAGCACCAACGAGAAAGTCAGCGCTCCGGGGGCGGCCCACCACCGGTTGCTGCGGCGTCCGCGGCCGGCGGTCTGCTCCAGCGCCCAAACCAGCAGGGGCAGGCTTTCTGGAGCCGGCTGGTTACGGTCGGACCGGCGTGCCCACTGGAGTGCCCAATCGTTGGTCGAACCCAGCCGCGGGAAGAACTCCACCTGCCGGACCCACCCCCGGCGAACCACTTCCGCCGTAAAGTGTTCCAGCGAAGGGAGCGTCGGTGGGAAGACGGGAACCTGCATGGGGCAGCCCGATTCGGAAAGCTCCGCGGAAGCAGCGGCGCTATTTGCCCGATTGGTCCATAGCCCGGCGAACCGCCTCGCCCATGTCGGCCGGGCTGTCGGCCACCACCACACCGGCGGATTGCAGAGCGGCTATCTTTTCGCTGGCCGTTCCCTTGCCTCCGGCGATGATTGCCCCGGCGTGTCCCATCCGTTTGCCCGGCGGGGCGGTCCGCCCGGCGATGAATGCGGCCACGGGTTTGGTCACGTTCTGTTTGATGAACGCGGCGGCTTCCTCCTCGGCTGTGCCGCCGATTTCGCCGATCATGAGGATGGCTTCGGTCTGCGGGTCTTCCTGGAAGCGTTTCAGCACGTCGATGAACGAAGTGCCGATAATCGGGTCGCCGCCGATGCCGATGCAGGTGGACTGGCCCAGGCCCAGGGCCGTAGTCTGCCAGACGGCTTCGTAAGTGAGCGTGCCGGAACGACTGACAATCCCCACACAACCCCGCTTGTGGATGTAGCCGGGCATGATGCCGATTTTACATTCTTCCGGAGTGATGATGCCCGGGCAGTTGGGACCGATGAGCACCGTCGAGCTACAGCGGACGCGGTGGTAGATGCGGGCCATGTCCAGAGCGGGCACCCCTTCGGTGATGGCCACCACCACGTCCAGGTGGGCGTCTACGGCTTCCAGGATTGCGTCGGCGGTGAACGGGGCGGGCACGAAAATCATCGAGGCGTTGGCCCCGGTGGCCTGGACCGCCTCGTGCACCGTGTCGAACACCGGCACCCCTTCCACCTGCTGGCCGCCCTTGCCGGGGGTGACTCCGGCGACGACCTGCGTGCCGTAATCCAGACACTGCCGCGTGTGGAACCGTCCGGCGCTGCCGGTGATTCCCTGGCAGATGACCTTCGTATCTTTGTTGACCAGAATGCTCATGGTGGAGTTCTTTCTGTGGGACGGTTGGCACTCCGTGACGCGGTTCGGCTCGTTCCGGCCCGCGGCGGGGCTTCTGCGTGCGGGCCGCCGCCGTTCCGAGCGGGCTGCCCGGCCGGTCGGCTTACACGGCCGACAGGGCGGCCACTACTTTTCGGGCCGCGTCGGTCAAGTCTTTGGCTGGCACCAGGTCCACTTCGCTTTGTTCCAGGATGCGGCGACCTTCTTCCACCTCGGTTCCTTCCAGGCGGACGACCACCGGGACCGAGATGCCCAGCGTCTTATGGGCCTGCACCAGCGCCTGGGCGATGGTGGTGCAGCGCATGATGCCGCCGAAGATATTCACCAGCACGGCTTTCACGTTCGGGTCGGCCAACAGGATGCGGAACGCTTCGGTTACTTGTTCCACGTTGGCCCCGCCGCCCACATCGAGAAAGTTGGCCGGTTCGCCGCCGTGCAGTTTAATCAGGTCCATGGTGGCCATGGCCAGTCCGGCCCCGTTGACCAGGCAGCCGATGTTGCCATCCAGCTTCACGTAGCTTAGGCCCGCTTCGGCCGCGCGGACTTCCATTGGGTCTTCTTCGCTCAGGTCGCGCAGGTCCACCAGTTCCGGGTGGCGGAACAGGGCGTTGTCGTCGAAGTTAATCTTGGCGTCCAGGGCCACCAGCTCGCCCTGGGCAGTGAGGACCAGCGGGTTGATTTCGGCCAGCGAGCAGTCGTTGTCCAGAAACACGCGGCTCAGGGCGGTCATGAACCGCTCGGCGCTGCGGAGCGAGGAACCGGGAAGCCCCAGTTGCCGGGCCAGTTTGCGGGCCTGGTAGGGAGCCAGCCCCCGGTCCGGAGAGAACGGTTCTTTGAGGATGGCCTCGGGCCGTTCGGCGGCCACTTGTTCGATTTCCACGCCCCCTTCGGCCGAAACCATCAGCACCGGGCGGGCAATGGCCCGATCCAGCACGATACCCAGATAGAGCTCCCGCTGGATGTCGCAACCGGCTTCCACCAGCACGCGGTGGACGGTCTTGCCCTGCGGGCCGGTCTGGATGGTAACCAGCGTGTGGCCGAGCATGCGTCGGGCCACCTGGGCGGCTTCCTCGGCGCTTTTGACCAGTTGCACGCCGCGTTGTTCCGGGTGTTCTTTGAAAGTGCCCTTGCCGCGGCCGCCGGCGTGGATCTGGGCTTTGACCACGGCCACCGGGGTTTCCAGCGCCTCGAACGCCGCGGCGGCTTCTTCGGGCGTGGTGGCCACCTGGCCGGGCAGCACGGCCACCCCGGCTTTGCGCAACAGGTCTTTGGCTTGGTATTCGTGGATTTTCATGGGCGGGCATCCCCGGGCGAAGCAGGCGAACCAAAAAGCGATGGCGGGATTATAGGACCCCCTGCGCCGAAGGGTCAAGGTGCGGCGACGCCACCGCCCCGCGGAACGCCGCTATCCGCTCCGCACCGTCCGGCCAAGACGCCCGAGCATTTGCAGCTCTTCGGCCAAGGGGCGCCCGTCCACCGTCGGCTCGGCCCGGCCCGTGACCCCATCGACACAAAGCCCCCGCTGGACCGCTTGGTTGAGAAACTGGTGCACGAACTCTTCACCGGGCCAGTGGTCCAACGCGCCGGCTGCCTGCGCCACCAACAGCCCCAGGGCGTAGCCCCCCCAGTTGCTCGTACCGCAGACGAGCACGTATCGACACGGCACCCGGCAGAGAATCCTGGGAGCAACTTCGCTCCCCAGCGCCCCGGCAAGCGCCCGCGGATGGAACCCACCGGCTCCCAGCTCGTTCCCCCCGTCCAGCACGCCCACGGTGGTTGCTTCCGGCAGGGCGCGTTGCAGATGTTCAAACAGTCGGGCCGGACCGGCGCAGTACCAGTCGATGCGTTCCCCCCGCATGTTGAAGCAGCGGTCCTGTGCTCCCAGCCCCATCTGCTGAATCCACGCGTGCTGATCCGCGGGAGAGAATCCCCAGTCGGCAAGCGACTGCCGGTGGTGGCTGGGGCCGGGCCGTTCGATGGCTACCAGATGCGTCACCTCCGCCCCGGCCCAGGGCGGCGGGGACGTTGCCGCAGCCGATTGCGAGGAGGGCGAAGGCACCGGGTGCAGGCAATCCGCGGCCAGCCCCAACAGCTCCAGCCCCAGTTGGAGCAAAGGGCAGGCCCAAGGGTCCGTAACGATTCGGGGCCGCGCGCCCAAGTGCTGCAAAGCCCAGGCCAGCAACAGCGTACCGGGCGGGCCGTCGGTTTCGGGCACGGGGGCTCCGGGCTCCCGACAGACCGGGAACCCGGTAAAAAGCAGCGCGGTTCGGGCCTGAAGTAGCGAAGCGGCCGCACGGGCTAGGTGCCCGGCCGCCGGCAGCTTGCCCACGGCGGCGGCCGCGGCAGGGCCGCGCCGAGCCGGATCGTGCCACAGCAAGGATTCCAACCTGGCCGCCAGTGTGTTCATGCCACGCGCCGCATGCAGCAGTGTTTGAACTTCTTGCCGCTTCCGCAGGGACAAGGATCGTTGCGGCGCACCCGCGGCCCCCGGTTACGGATGGGTTCCGGCTTGGTTTCCGCCTGTTCCTGGGAGCCGGATTGCTGCTGTTGGAGCATTTCGGTCGCTTCGCTGGCTTCCTCATGGACAGCCGTGGCTCCGGTCCAGGTGGACCCGACGAACCCTTCGTCCAGATGCTCCATGCGGAAGATCAGGTCGGTAACCTGGCGGCCCAGGCTTTGCCACATCTGGTCGAAGATGCGCATCCCTTCCCGTTTGTATTCCACCTTGGGGTCCACCTGGGCGTAGCCGCGCAGGCCCACGCTGGCCCGCAGGTGGTCCATCGCCAGCAGGTGGTCCTTCCAGGCCATGTCCAGCAGGTGGAGCACCAACTGGCGTTCCATGCGGCGCATCTCGGGATGGTAGTGTTCTTCTACCGCGTCCAGCACGCGCACGCGGAGCTGCTCCGGGTCCAGTTGGGCCAGTTGCTCAGCCGTCACTTCGGCGTGCAGTTGCTGCTCCATCCATTGAGCTAGTTCCTCGAACCCTTGGGCGGAACCTTCCTGGCCGTTGCGGGACTGTTCGGCGGCCACGGCTCCCAGGGAGGCGAGAAACTCTTCGGCCCGGGCCAGGTCCCGCTCGTAGCGCTGGTAGTTTTCCGCGCTGTATTGTTCCAGTTGCTGGACGATTTCGTCGCGTTGTTTGTTGCGGAACGCCTCGGGCGAAACGTCCACCTGGAAACGTTCGGCTGCCCAGTGGGCGAGCCCTTCACGATCCAGTTGCCGCTGACCGCGTCCCTGGCCCCCAGAAAAGTGGTACATGGCCACCATGACCGGGTACTGGATTTCCTTCTGGCGGTAGATTTCCCGCACCCGCTGGCGGACCAGCTCTTTGATTTCCTCCGGCTCCTTGTCCCGAATCTCTTCCAGCGACAGTCGCAAGCCGAACTTGTAGGCCAGCCACTCCAGGGCGCTTTTCAGCCCGTAGTCCGGGTCCAGGTAGCGGTGCCCTTCGGAGCAGTCCAGGTTCTGGATGTATTCCTGGGCCTTTTTCACCAGGTACTCGTACAGGTTGTCCCGGCCGATGCGTTTGAGTTCCCGTTCCCGAACGCTCAGGTGCCAGCGGTGGTTGCACAGTTTGGCCAGGGCTTCCCAGTTCCATTCGCTGGGATCGGTGCCTTCGGGCAGATGGTCTTCCAGGGCGTCCTGCACCTGCAATTCGACGGCCCGTTCCGCTTCTTCCTTGGCGTACTGCACGGCTTCCTGCGGTTCCATGCCGCGGAAGTCTTCGGCGTCCAGGGCGTCCACGCCCAGGCGTTGGGCAATCCACTGGGCGAAGGTTTCCAGCCCGTAGTTGCGGTCCAGGAACTGGTCCAGGTGATGATCGATTTCCTGGTCGATCATCTCCAGAATCAGATGCTTGCAGTTGCCCCCTTCCAGGATGCGCTGGCGGTAGCCGTAAACGCGCTTCCGCTGCTCATCCATCACTTCGTCGTATTCCAGCAGGTGCTTGCGGCGTTCGAAGTTGAGCTCTTCGACCTTTTTCTGCGCCCCTTCCACCCGGCGGCTCACCAGGCGGCTTTCGATTGCTTCGCCTTCTTTCATGCCCAGGCGGGTGAGCACGTTCTTGACCCACTCGCCGGCGAAGATGCGCATCAGGTCATCTTCCAGCGACAGGTAGAAGCGGCTGGACCCAGGGTCGCCCTGGCGTCCGGCGCGGCCGCGGAGCTGGTTGTCGATGCGGCGCGACTCGTGCCGCTCGGTGCCGATAACATGCAGCCCACCCATGGCCGCCACCTCGCGGCCTTCCTCTTTCATCCGCTCCTTTTCTTCGATTTCGCGGACCAGTTGTTCCCACTCCTCTTTCGGCACGTCCAGACGCGAAGCGTACTTGTCCTGCAACTGGGCCCAGGCCATCGTTTCCGGATTGCCGCCCAGGATGATGTCCGTCCCGCGGCCGGCCATGTTCGTGGCAATCGTTACCGCTCCCTTGCGGCCTGCCTGGGCGATGATCTCCGCTTCCCGCTTGTGGTGCTTGGCGTTGAGCACCTGGTGGGGAATCCCCCGCTGGGTGAGCAGCCGCGAGAGCCGTTCGCTTTTTTCGATGGAGGTGGTGCCCACCAGGATCGGCCGCCCGCGGCGGGAGATGGAGCGAATGCGTTCCTTGAGCACCCGTTGCTTGTTCTTATGCCCCCGCGGGGTGAACTCCACCGCCTGGTCGTCCTCGCGATGGATGGTACCCAGGACCTCCTGGCCGTCTTCCAGTAGCAGGATGTCCCATTTGTTCATCCGCTCGATTTCTTCGGCGATGGCGTTGAACTTTTCCCGCTCGGTGCGGAAGATGACGTCCGGATGGTTAATCCGCCGCAGGGGCTTGTTGGTGGGAATGGCGATGACTTCCAGGCCGTACACTTTCCAGAACTCGGCCGCTTCGGTCATGGCCGTCCCGGTCATCCCGGCAATCTTTTTGTAGAGCTTGAAGTAGTTCTGCAAAGTGATGGTGGCCAGCGTCTGGTTTTCCTCCTTGATGGTTACCCCCTCTTTGGCTTCCACGGCCTGGTGCAGCCCGTCGCTCCACTGCCGCCCGTGCATCAGACGCCCGGTGAACTCATCGACGATGATGATCTGGTCGTCCTGCACGATGTAGTTGACGTCGCGCTTGTACAGGTGATGGGCCTTGAGGGCGTTGTCGATCAGATGGGGCCACTCCATGTTGCCGGGCGTGTAGAAGCTTTCCACACCGGCCAGGCGTTCCGCTTCGCGGATTCCTTCTTCGGTCAGGTGGCAGGTGTGTTCCTTCTCCTTGACCTCGAAGTGCACGTCCCGTTTGAGTTGCCGGGCGATGCGGTCGGCCATGACGTATTTGCGCACATCGTCGTGGGCCGGGCCGGAGATAATCAGCGGCGTGCGGGCTTCGTCGATGAGGATGTTGTCCACCTCGTCGATGATGGCGTAGTTGAGTCCCCGCTGCACCTGCCGCAGATAGGGCGGATAGCGTTTGTCGTCCCGCGCGGCCGGCTTCATGTTGTCCCGCAGGTAGTCGAAGCCGAACTCGTTGTTGGTGCCGTAAGTGATGTCCGCGTCGTAGGCCCTCCGGCGTTCTTCCGGGTCCATGTCGGCGTAGATGGCCCCGACGGTGAGCCCCAGGCCCATGTAAAGCGGACCCATCCACTCCATGTCCCGTCGGGCCAGGTAGTCGTTCACCGTAACCACGTGCACGCCCCGGCCGGTCAGGGCGTTCAGGTAGGCCGGCAGCGTGGCCACCAGGGTTTTTCCTTCGCCGGTGGCCATTTCGGCGATTTTGCCTTCGTGCAGCACGATGCCGCCAATCAGTTGCACGTCGTAGTGCCGCATGTTCAGCCAGCGGCGGCCCGCTTCGCGGCAGACGGCAAACGCCTCGGGCAGAATGTCGTCCAGGGTTTCGCCCTGTTGCAGCCGTTTCTTGAACAGATCGGTCTGCTCCCGCAACTGGGCGTCGGTCATCTTGCGGTAGCGGTCCTCCAGTTGATTGATCCGGTCGATAGTCGGCTGGAGCCGCTTCAGATACCGGGCGTTGGCCGACCCGAACAGGGCCGTCAGCCCTCGTTCGATCCCCCGGGCCAGGCCGCCGAACACGTAGTTCAGCACGTCGCCCACCTGGGTCAGGTAATCCATTACCCGAGAATCGGTTTGGGTGCGTTCAGCCATAGGGGCACGAATCCTTGCTGGGTGCACAAAACAACAGGGGCCGCGGCCACGTTCCTAAGACCAGGCCGCTAGGCAACTTGCGTCTGCGGTGGCGGTTTCCCGCCGCGGCGAGGCAAACCGCTTTGTACTCGCTGCCGGGCTTCCAGGGCACGCCCCCTGGGGAGCCGTGGGTACGCTTGGAGCAAGCCCGCGTCCAGACCCTTCCCGAGGCGGTGTCAGGAAGTGTCTTTTTTCATTATTGCGATTTTGCCGAGCAAGGCGAGTGTGATTGGGCCGGTGGGCGGGATTTTCACTCCCGGCAAGGGCGCCCCAACCCCCACTTCCGACAGCCGGCCCCGCGGAGGCCGAGAAGAGCGCAAAGCCTTAGGGGGAAGGCGTGGAGGCGTGGGGGCTTGGAG
>WFOE01000075.1 GCA_015488215.1 Planctomycetales bacterium | reverse complement strand
TCGGTTCGGCGAGTGGTCCGGGCGTGGTGCAACGGCTTGCGCATCTTCGGCCAATTGCGGCCCTGGCTTCGGGCGGGGATGCGCGTGCTGGAAATCGGCGCAGGAATCGGGGCCACGGTGAAGGTGTTCGAGCTGCACGGGACCGACGCCCACGGGATTGATCCGGGCCGAGGCTTTTGCCGTTGGGGCCGGGAGCATCTGCGTGCCCGGCTCGTATGTCGCCGTCTGGAAGAGCTACCCGCCACGGGCGATTGGGACTTGGTGCTACTGATCCACGTGATTGAACACCTGCGTTCGCCCCGGCACGCCTTGGAGCAGATTCGCGGGTTGCTTGCTCCCGAGGGGATGTTGTACGTGGAGTGTCCCAACCTGACCGCCCCTCTGGCCCGACCCGGACGTTGCTTCCACCAAGCGCACATTTACAACTTCACTCCGCGCACCCTGCAGCAACTTGCCCGGCGAGCCGGTTTTAACGCCTGCCGCCGGTTTTCCGGCGATGATGACCCCAACTTGCAACTGCTCCTGCGGCGAGCAAAGCCGGCCGAGCCGGAACCAGCCCCCGGCTACTGGCTGGAAGTGCTGGCCCAGATGAACCGTTACGGGACGGTGCGGTATCACTTGCGTCGCAGCTACCTGCGGCGGCGGTGGCGCACTTTGCGGCAGTATGCTTTTGAAAGGATTTACGGGCCGCAGTTTCTGCGGACGATTTTGCGTGTGTGCGCCGGGGAGAACCAACTGCGCCAGGCGGCGGGACTGCAAGCTCCGCTGGAGCCGGTCCCTCCCGGCGCGCTGAGCCAGCGCAGGGCCGCCTAGCGCCAACCCGGATAGAAGGATACCCGCGAGCCGGTGTTCCGCCTTCGTTGCCCTCGCTCCCAGCCTGCCGACGCCGCCCGGCGGCGAACGCGACGGTTCGTGTGGAGTGGGCTGCTAGCACTGCTGGTCCTGCTGGCCTATCGGGGCTTTTGGGAGTTTCATCTGCGCCGCTTCGCCGTGGTGGAGCCGGGCGTGCTTTATCGCAGCGGCCAGCCCACCGCCTGGGGACTGCGTTACCTGATTCGCCGATACGGGGTGCGGACCGTAGTTTCCCTCCGCGGCCGGTCGCGGGCGGCGTTGCGCCGCGGAGTAACCGACTTCGGCAGCCCGGACGGACCGGCCGAAGCCCAGCTCGTGCGAAGCCTGGGGGTCGAGTATCTCCACTGGCCGATGGGCCAGGAATCCTACTGGCCGTGGCTCCCCCCGGCCCACTTCGAGCGATTCTTCCAATTGCTGGACGACCCAGACAGGCTGCCCGTGGCCGTCCATTGCATTGCCGGGCGGCATCGCACGGGAACTTTCGTGGCCCTGTTCCGCATCGAGTATCACCGCTGGAACGCCGACGACGCCCTGCTAGAAATGCAGCGGTTCGGCTTCGGCCACCCAGTCTTCCTTCAGGAACACAACCTGCGCACCTACTGGCCCCGCCCTCGCCCCGACGAGAAGACCTTCCGACAACTGCAACAAGACTGGGCCGCCCTGCTCCCCCCGGAAGCAGACGAAAACTACCAGCACTGGATCTGGCGGTTGCGCAAACGCATCCAGCGGCCAAACTACCAGCGGCACTTGCGCTACTGGCTCGACCAACGCGCTCCGTTCGCCCTCTGTGTGGCCCACCGCTTAATCGACCGGGTGGACCGAGCCACGCAACGGGCCATCGCAGACCATGCCCAGGCAGTTTTGCACGACCGGCAGGCTTCCGTTTCGCAGTGGGCCACGGCCGCTGCCCTGGTGGCCGATTACGGCACGCCTGCCCAGCAGCAGCGGCTCCTGGCGTGGCTCCGGCGACAGGTCAGCCGCAAGGGGACGGTCACCCCGCGTTATCACGCGGTGGTGCAGGGGGTGACGAATCGCTACACGATGAATCGCTTCCCGTACTGGCACGTGCTGCTGGAGGATTTCCGCCGCCGTCCGGAACCGGACTGCCGCCAATACCGCTACTGTGATACGGCCGCGGCACGCATGTTCTGCACCGTGCCGGAGTCGCTTGCTCCCTATGCCGAATCCTGGGAACAAGTCCGCCGCCTGGTGCGCCGCTGGCTTGAAGACCACCCCGAAGTGTTGCAACCGCGCCGGCTCGCCGATCCGGTGGTACAACAGGCTTTGGCCCTCCCGAAAGACGCGGCGGTCCGCTAGCTGCCCGAAGAACAGAGCGCCTGCAAACAGCGCAGTCTGTCAACTCTCCTTTTCGGGGGAAGAGTTTTCTTCCTGGTCGAATACCTTTCGGGCCGCCGCCAGCGCTTCCCAGGCCGCCGGAAAGCCGGCGTAGGGGGCCATGTGCAACAAGGTTTCGATAATCTCTTCCCGGCTCACTCCGTTACGCAGCGCCATGCGGATGTTCAGCTCCAGACCGCGCGGTCGTCCCAGCGCGGCCAAGGCGGCGATTGTAACGAGGCTTCGGTTCCGGCGGTCCAGCCCGGGACGGGACCAGATTTCCCCGGCCAGAAACTCGACCACATATTGCTCAAACTCGGGACAAATCGCTCTCCAGTGGTTTCGCACATTCTGGGCTTGTTCGGTGCCGAGCATCGCTTCCAGCACCTGGATTCCCCGCTGGCGACGCTGCTCCAAAGAATCCATCGGCTTCCCCAGGCTTGAGTCAAGGTTCGGAAGAAACAAGCGAAATAAACGAGGGCCGTTGCCTTTATTGTGTAGCGGTGTTTCCGGGGCACAAGCCGCCCGAGTGCGGCCGTCCTGGCGTTGCAGCCTGAAGCCACTGCGTACAAGATGAGACGAGTCGGGGCCGTGTGGCACCAGAAGCGATTCAGAGGGCATGCAATCGACGGATTCTGAAACGAACCAGGCTCCCGTCCTCCGACTGGAACGAGTTACCTTGCAGGTGCAAGGGCGCACGTTACTGGAGGACGTGACGGCCCAGTTTCCCTCGGGCAAACTGACGCTGATTGTCGGGCCCAGCGGGGTGGGCAAAACGCTGCTGCTGCGGATGTTGGCCGGATTGATTACGGCCGAGGAGCGCGGCGCGGTCCAGTTCCGTGGCCGGGTGCATTGTCGCGCAAGCGGCGAAGCACCGCCGCGAATCGGAGTGGTGTTCCAGCATTTTGCCCTGTTTGATGAATGGTCCCCGCGGCAGAACGTTCAATTCGCCCTGGATCACCGAGGGCACCCTCCGCCCCAGCAGGACGAAGCAACTCGCTGGCTGACGCAGTTGGGCGTTCCGGCCGATCGGCCCACCGGGGCTCTCAGTGGCGGCCAGCGCCAGCGGCTGGCCATCGCCCGGTCCTTGGCCTTTCGGCCTCAGGTGATGCTTTACGACGAACCGACCAGCGGCTTGGACCCGGTGACGGCCCAAAGCACTGTGCAGCTCATCCACCGGATGCACCAGGAACATCAGGCCACGACGATTGTCGTAACACACGATTACGATTTGTTGCTGCCGATAGCCGACGCCGTGTGGCTGCTGGATCCCCGCAAGCGGACGCTCACCGAGGTGCCGCGGTCGCAGTGGAGTTCCTTGCCGCAGTTGCTCCCTTCGGCCGAGGAAGTGCATCAGGCCCAGCAGCCCCCGCGTGCAGAGACACCGCGTACCGGATGGCGCCGCGCGGTTGGCGTGCTGGTTCGCCTGCTGGAAAGCAGCGGCACGGGCGTGGAACGGATGCTGTTGCTCCCTTGGGAGCTGCTGCCCCGGGGAAAAAGTTTTCGCTGGGCCGTTCGCTATTGGCTCTACTACCTTGGGCTGGTGGCCGGTCCCACGGCGCTAGTCTATCTGGCGGTAGCCGGGCTGATTCTGGGCTTTGTGGCCACGTATTTCACGTTCCGTTTTCTTCCCTATGCCCAGTACACCGAGCCGCTGTTGATGGAGAACCTGGTTCAGGCCATCGGTTTTTTGCTCTTTCGGGTCCTGGCACCCGCCCTGGCCACGTTGTTGATCGCGGCACGCAGCGGCGCGGCCGTGGCTGCCGACCTGGGCGGCAAGTCCTACGCCCAGCAATTGGACGCTATGCGCTGTCTGGGGGCACCGCCGGAACGGTATCTGTACCCGGGCGTGTTGTGGGCTTTTGTGGCAGGCAGTCCCCTGCTGGTGGCTTTGTTGTTCTGGGTGGCTCAGCAGACTAGCCTCGTGGTGTTTTCGGCCATTCGTCCGGAATGGGGCCCCTTTTTCTGGCAGCAGCATTTCCACCTGTGGCTTCGGGACCCACAGCACTGGTGGTATCGCGGCACCGGTTGGTGGCTTGGCAAAGTGCTGGCCTGTGCCGTCGGCACAGGAATGATCGCCTACCATTGTTCGTCCCCCGTGAAGCTATCCAGCCGGGAAATCAGCAACGGAATCACCCGAACGATTCTTTGGGCCACTCTCTGGGTGCTGGTGGTCCACATGGTGTTTGCTTTCTTCGAGTTCGATTCGTGAGCCTGAACGCTCGCGGTCCCGCCAGCTTTCTGAAATCCCGGCGGTCGGGGGCTAAAAACGCATCCCCAACGGAACGTACGGGCAGTTATGCGTTAAACGGCTTGAAGACAAGGGGCAGAGTATTCCGCCCCCATCGGGACGTCCCCGGTCAGGACTCCCCTAACGGTGGGATAGTAATAATTGAGAACGCGCCTCGGGGAACGACACTCAGGCTTCCCGATTTTTTAGAAAACACGCGAAAAGCCCTTGAACCTGTTTCGCAAAAAGAGAATATATTACATAAAGACGGGGAGACGTGAGCATGTATCCGTTACGTTCTCCTCAAACAGAGAAGGATCAGGCCTATGGCGACCGAAGAAAAGGGCAAGGAAGAGCAACAACCTAAGAAGAAGATTACCAAGACTGCCGCCATTCAGCGATATTTGAAGCGGCGTCCCGACGCCAAGCCGCGGGAAATCGTGGCCGCGCTGGCCAAAAAGGGTATCGAAGTCACTCCGGCCACCGTAAGCACCATCAAAAACCAGATGAAAAACAAAGGGTTGCTGGGTAGCACCACGGCAACGGCAACGACCAAAGCGGCCCGCAAAACCACAAGCCGCCGCGGACGGCGCCCCGGCAGGCCAAAAGCCAGCGCCGCTGCCAATGACACGCTCGAAATGCTCAAACAAGCCAAGTCCCTGGCCGAAACCGCCGGAGGGGTGGACAAGGCTAAAAAGCTGCTCGATGCCTTGGCTGAACTGCAGGCGTAAGCGTCCGGTTTTGTCCCCCGCCCGGTTTTGACCCAGAAATGGGCTCCCCTCCGGGAGAAGTCCGTCTCAAGTTCGACGGCTAGATGCCATTCAGGGTAAAGTTTGGACTTTTGAGCACAAGCAAACGCTGGTCGGCCCCGTGCCGGCCGGCGTTTTTGTTTGGTTTTTCGAAAGCGCCGTCCTGCCCCCAATCGGAACGTCGACCACCAGCCCGGCTCCGGCGGCTATTGGATGTATTCTTCTTCTTCGTCGTCGGCGTGCAGATTGACCTGACCGGCGTCTTCCAGTCGTCGGGCAATATCGACGATTTGTTGTTGCACCTGTTCTACGTCGGAAAGACGCACCGGGCCCAGGTATTCCATTTCTTCCTTGAGCATTTCGGCTGCCCGGGCCGACAGGTTGCCAAAGATCTTGGCCTTCAGTTCCTCGCTGGCTCCCTTGAGAGCCAGAGCCCACTGCGAGGTTTCCACGTTCTTGAGGATCGTCTGGATGTCCTTGTCGGAAAGTTTGACCAGGTCCTCGAAGACGAACATGCGGCGGCGAATTTCTTCCACCAGGTCGGGGTCTTCCTGGGCCAGGTTTTCCAGCAGCGTCCGTTCGGTGGTGCGGTCGGTAACGTTGAGGATTTCGGCCACCGCGTCCACTCCGCCGGCTTTTTCAAACTGCTGGCTCATCACGTTGGCCATCCGGGACTCCAGCCCTTTTTCCACCTCCTGGATGATCTCCGGACTGGTCTGGCCCATGTGGGCGATGCGGCGGATGACCGAAAGCTGGCGTTCGGTAGGCAGCCCGCTGAGGATTTCGGCAGCTCGGGCCGGCGGCAAATGGCAGAGGATCAGGGCGATGGTCTGCGGATGCTCGTCCATCAAGAAGGTGAGCAGGTTCTGGCTATCGACTCGCTGCAGAAAGCCAAAGGGCAGCGCTTCAATCTGCTGGCGGATGCTTTCCAGCGTGGCCGAGGCGCTTTTGCCCAACGCCTTTTCGACCAGCTCTTTGGCCCGTTCCAGCCCCCCGGCGTCGGCGAACGCTCCCGGGCGGGCAGTGGCAAACTCGCGGATGGCCGCTTCCTGCTCTTCGGCCGAGACGGGGCCCAGCCGTGCAATCTCCACGGTAACCGCCTCGACCAGCTTCGGATCCATTTTGGCCAGGAGCTGGGCCGCCTCGTCCTGAGGCAGGCTCATCAACACCACGGCAGCCTTGCGCAGATCGGAAGCGGACATGGCGGAGAACCTGGATGATTCGCACCAAGGGATGCCACCGGCGGTCCGATGGACAGAAACCCCTCCGTGTCTGTTTTCGACGCAAGCCTTCCCCAAACTCAACGCCTGTCCGCCCGATCGCTACAATCCGCATCTTCCTCCGGCCCGGGCAAACGATCAGCTCACCGGAGCAGAGACGGGAGCGAATCCCACTTCGACACACAGCGGCCCCCAGGGGCACTCGAAATGCACGATGATGGGCGTCACATTGGAAGGAAAGGCCACTTCGAAGTCGGTGCCGATGACCACGTTGGGCAGGCTGACGCTCATGGAAAACTCTTCCAGTTCGGCTTTGGCCGCCCCGGCCACCACGTTGGCCAACTCGCCCACGGCATCGACCACGTCGTCTTTGGTCAGTTCGTCCTCGGGCATCATCAGCAGCGTGCTGGTGGCTTTGTAGGCTACTTCGCGGGAAAGACTCAGCACGCAGGTGCCGATTGCCTTGCCGGTCAGGCCGATAATGCCGCTGAACTCGTAGGTGGGCTGATGCCCGGACTTCAGGCTCAACTCCTTCTTTTCCAGCGTGCAGCCCAGCATGGTTTCAAATGCGCGATGGGCCGCCTTGAGAAAGGGGTTGATGTATTCGACGTTCATGGGTTCTGCACGCCTTGCAGGAGACAGGGGTCCGTCGATGAATCAGTGGGCCGCCCGGTCGGGCGTTGTGCCAAAAAAAACTAGCCCAGGTGAGGGAATGGGGCAAATTGCCGGGGGCCACGGCAGCCACATTTCGGCCCTATGATTCCCCCCGATTCGGAGGGTAAGTGCCGGAGAATCCGCACCAACGATACCACCCTACCCCTGGCCCAACCACTCCCTGCCCACGCCCAGCAGCACCGCCCCGCCTAGCAGAAAACACCACCAGGCCAACCAGCCAATCCGGCCGCTGGCCAGCCAGCGGAGCAGCCACCGCAGCGCCGCCAGCCCGGTCAGAAACGAAACGACCACCCCCAGGACCAACTGTTCCCAGGGCAGGTCCACGTGGCCCTGATGAACCATTTCAGCCGCCTCCAGCACCACGGCTCCCGCGGTGATGGGCACCGCCAGCAGAAAGCTGAAGGTGGCCGCCTCGTGCCGCGGCAGTCCCAGGGCCAGCCCAGCGGCAATCGTGGTGCCGCTTCGGGAAAGCCCCGGCAGCAAAGCCGCAGCCTGGGCCAGCCCGATCCAGCCGGCTTGTCCGGCCGTGAGCCGATCCAGCGACGCCGTGCCCCCCCTTGCCCGCGGCATCCACCAAAGCAGCCCCCCGCTGGCAAACAGCATTAGGCCGGCCACTGCCGGAGAGGTAAGCAGCCCCGGGGCTTTCAGCCGCAGGGCCAGTCCCAGCACCATCCCGGGCAACGTACCCAGCAAAATCAGCCCCGCCAGGCGATAGCGGCGGACCAGCAACGCCGCCACTTCCCGGCGATATGCCCACAAAATGGCAAGCAGGGTGCCCAAGTGCAGGAACACATTCAGCACCGGGGACTGAAGCGACCGGCCCTGGGGTAGCAGATGTTCCAGCACGACCAGATGGCCCGAGGAGCTGATGGGCAGAAACTCCGTCACTCCCTGCACTACGGCCAGCAGGAGCACTTGCCACCAGCTCATCGCGCTGTTCCAGAAAGGAGTCCGTTGGAAACTTGGTGCCGGCCCCTGCGGCAACCGCTGAAGTGTAGCTTCTGCCCTCCGCGGACCCAAACGGCAATTCAGGAGCTATGGGTGCCGAATTGGCAGCCGCGCTGCCAGGTTGACCCCCTGGAGCACAGCGGCCGCAGGCCGCTCCGGCACGTGGCGAAGAGGGCGTTTCAAACTTCTGAAAAGTGCGAAAGATACAACCACACCTCTATCAACGTGTCGATATCGAGCACGAGAATATCATTTGGCACGGAGTTTGCTTTCATTGTTTGATGCCTGCCTGAGAAACTGTCACATCTCCCTTGGCAAACACCCCTGCTCCGAACGGCGGGGCAGGATGGAGCGAATCACGTCCCTCGTAACAAAGGAGGTAGTGCGCCATGTTGGGTCGTTGGGAACCGTTCACGCAGATGGAAGCCGAGTTCAACCGGCTGCGGGATGAGATGGACCGGCTGTTCCGGCGATTCGGCGGCAACGGCAACCTGTGGCGTCGTACGCCGGTGGAGTTCCCGGCGGTGGACATCTGGGAAGACGACAATGACCTGTACCTGGAAGCCGAGCTTCCCGGCATGGAGCTGGACGACCTGGAAATCTACGTCACCCAGGGCAACCAGCTCACCATCAAAGGGAAGCGGACGCCGCCGGAAGTGGAAGGCACCTGGCACCGTCGCGAGCGCGGTTTCGGCGAGTTCACCCGGGTCATCACCCTGCCGGTGGACGTGGACGCCGATAAGGTGGAAGCCACGCTCAAGCATGGAGTGCTGACCGTGCGGCTGCCCAAGGTGGCCGAAGCTCGCGTGCGCAAGATTCCGGTCAAGGCCGACTAACGCCGCGGCTAAAGCCGGTCGAGCAAGTTTCCCTTTCCCCTTTCCTGAAACACGAAACCAAAGGAGGCAGGAGCGATGACTGAACTGGTCAAACGCGAAGGAGCCGAAACCGCCTTGGTGCACGAACCGACGCACCAGGCACAGCGGACCTATGTGCCGCGCGTGGACATCGTGGAAACCGACAACGAGTTGCGGCTCTATGCCGACATGCCCGGCGTGCAGCCGGAAGACCTGGACGTGCGTTTTGAGAACGGGCTGCTGGTGATCCACGGCAAGGTGCAGCCGCGTCACAAGGACGTGCAATACCTGTACGCCGAGTACGGGATTGGCGATTACCACCGCGAGTTCGCCATCCACGAGGACATCGACGCCAACCGCATCTCGGCCGAGTACCACAACGGCGTGCTGGTGGTCACCTTGCCCAAGAGCGAAGAGGTGAAGCCCAAACGCATCCAGGTCAAGGCGACCTAAGGTCCGCACGGGCGGAAGGCACTGGCAGTTACTTTCAGGCGTGGGTGGGGGCCGGTGGGTGCTCTCGCCGCCGTCCCAGCCCACTGGCTCCACACCCCCCTGAATAACTCGGCGGGAAAGCGGCACCTTCCCTGTGCGGAAGACCGTGACGGAAGGAAAACAATGGCCCTGTTCCCTCGAACCAAAAGGAGGTGGTGGCCATGTTCGGGTTGATTCCTTGGAAACGTTCGTCCCAGCCGGAGTTGAGCCGGCAGCCACAGTGGGTGGATCCCTGGGAAAGCTCGCTGAGCCGTTTGCGGGAGGAGATGGACCGGCTCTTCGAGCGGTTCCTGGGCACCGAGCTGCAGGGCGAGGAAAAAACCGGCAAGCTGTTCCCCTGGCAAGGCTGGTTCGAAGGCCTGCAGGACCAAGGGGACCACTACCTGGTGCGGTTGCCCGCCCCGGGCTTTGAGCCGGAGGAGTTCGACGTGTCGCTTTCCGGCAACCGGCTGGTCATCCGTGCCGAGCATAAGGAAGAACAAAAAGAGGAAGGCAACGGCGGATTCCGCTACGGTTCGATCCACCAGGTAATCACCCTGCCCGAAGGGGTCGATCCGCAGCGGATCGAAGCCCGGTACCACAACGGGGTGCTGGAGGTACAGGTGCCCAAGAGCGAAGAGGCCCGGCCCAAACGCATCCCGGTCAAGAGCTAGCCGGGCCGCCGGGTTGCGGCACGAACCCCGCGTTGCCGTAACAAGCGTGTGCCCGTGACTTTTCCCTGCGAGGGAGGAAACCGCCGCTTCGAGGAGCACCGTTGAGCCGGACCGAGGTAAGCTCCAGGGCCGAGCCGGCCCACGGGGCTTGCCCCCCTCCCCCCTGATCCACTTTCCCCAGGCGTCGCTGCTCCCGAAGGCGGAGGCGACGCCTATTTTTTGGCTGCGGAGGAACCCAAGCCATGACGCCTCGCACGGTGGTCATCGTGGACGACGACCCGCTCTGGGCTGAAACCCTGGCCGACGCCTTGCAGAGCCGGGGCTGGCAGGCCTATTGGGCCGCCGGTCCGGAGCGGCTCTGGGAGCTGGCTCGCCGCGTCCCACTGACCGCCGTGCTGCTGGACGTGAACCTGGCCGGCCACGACGGGCTGGAGCTGCTGGACCAACTGCATCGTCTGATGCCGGAATTGCCCGTGGTGATGATGAGTGCCAGTTGGCTCCCCCGATTGGAACAAGAGGCGCTTTCGCTGGGGGCGCGGTGGACCTGGGAAAAAGGTCCTGCCCAGTTCGACCATCTGGTGCAGGAACTGTCGTTGCTCGCCGCGTCCGGTCTGCCCGCACTGCCTCCTCCGGGTCCGCCGTGGCCCCCGCTCTGCTTACCGGCCCCGGACGAACCGGCAGCCGAAGTCTGATTGCCGTATAGTCCGCAACGCAACGGCAGTGCTTTGTCCCCCGGCGGCTCTCCAGCCGGGAAGCTATAGTTGTTCTGGACCCTGGACGCCTGCTGTGCCCTCCCCGGGGGCGGATTGCGCCGGTGGGAACGAATGTTCCGCCCCGGCTCGGGCTACCGGCACTTGCGACAAACGCCAATCCTGGGGAGGACGAGCAGACGATGGCCCTGTTCGGCGTCCAGCTTACCGGAATCCAGTTGCGGATTCTCAATTCGCTCAATCGGGCCAACCGGGCCGCCGAGCAGAACCTGTTGCGGCTTTCCACGGGCAAGAAAATCAACGCGGCCAAGGACGATCCCGGCGGTGCGGTGCGGCTTGCGCTGCTGGAAGGCCAACTGACTCGCTGGACCCAGGCCAGCACGAACGTTTCCCAGGCTTCCAGCATGATGAGCCAGGTCCAGTTGACCGTGGACCAGATTCGCACCCAGCTCAACACAATCCGCTCGCTACTGCTGCAGGACGCCGACGGCTCGCTCAGCCAGGCCCAACGCGCGGCCAACCAGGCTCAGATAGACCAGGCACTGGACCAGATCAACACCTTGGCCACCACGGAAATAAACGGCCGCCGCGTGCTGGACGGCTCGGCCGATTTCGAGGTGCTGGGCGCCAACCCCAGCCAGATAAAACAGGTGCGAATCTATGCCGGGGGCAACAGCCCGCAGCAGTTCAGCGGCCAGGTCATCGAAGCGGCCCAACAGGCCGAGCTGTTCTACGACGCCGGCGGAGCCACCATCGGCAGCGACCTGGACTTTACCGTCACGGGCAAGCTCGGCTCGGCCACGATTACGGTACAGTCTTCGGAAAACCTGTCGGTGGCCGATTTCGTAAAACGAATCAACCAGCAAAGCTACAAAACCGGCGTGGCCGCCCAGGTGGACCCGAACAATGCCAACGGCGTGCGGTTCTACTCGGTGGAATACGGCACCGACGCGTTCATCCAGATTACCCCAGGCAGCCAGCCGATTGTGGTGACCGGGGGCCACGGCGACGGCACGGCCAACGGCACCAACGCCGTGGTGGAAATCAACGGGCGGACAATCACCGGCGACACGCGAGCCGAGAACGCTTCGCTCGTCCATTCGACCACCGACGGCACCATCGCCCAATCGGCCACGTTCGACCTGACCGGCAACTTGGGCACGGCAACCATCAGCGTCAGCCAGGGCGAAACCCTGCAAACCGTGGCCGACCGGATTAACGCACAAACGGCCAACACCGGCGTGGTGGCCGAAGTAGCCGGAAACGACCTGGTGCTCAAAAGCCAGACCACCGGTACCGCCGCCCAAATCACGCTGGAAGTAACCGACCAGGGCGTGTTCGCCGTCAGCCCCGGCAGCAAAGCCACGCTGGTCAGCAGCACTCCTCGGCAGCGGGCGCAACTTATCTACAACACCACCGACGGGCTGGTGGCCGACAACGCCACCGTGACCATCACGGGCAATTCCGGCAGCTACCAGTTTACCTTTACCCAGGGGCAGACGCTCACCAGTGCCGCCTCCCAGATCAACCAGCAGACGCTCGCCACCGGCGTGCAAGCCACCGTACAGGGAAACCAGTTGGTGCTGGAGAGCACCACGTTCGGAGAAAGCGCCACGGTTTCGGTTACGGTCGATTCCGGCTCGTTTCCCGTCAGCGGCGGCAACGGCAACGGCACGGCCAACGGCGTGAACGCCCAGACCCGGGTAACCGGCACCGACGCGGCGGAAGGGGACCCCAACGTGCAGGGCAACACGCTGGTTTACGCCCAGGGAGGCGTGCATCTGGAGATCGAGTTCGCCGCCGGGTTCACCGGCCAGTTCGGCCCGCTGCAGATGCAGGACCGGTCGCTGCAGTTCGCCCTCTCGGGCGACCCGCGCGCCCTATCCCGGCTCTCGCTGCCCAGTCTGCTTACCTCGGCCCTGGGTGGTCCCAGCGGCACGCTGGACCAGCTCCGCTCCGGCGGAGGGCTGGACGGCTTGGGCGACAACACCGCGACGGCCATTCGCGTAGTGGACGAAGCGCTGGGCCAGTTGGATCGTGCCGAGGGGGTAATCGACGGGTTCGCCAACTCTACCATCGCCGCGGCCCAGTCGATTGCCGACAGTTTCGTTACAGAAGTGCAGGAGTCGATTAACAAGCTCAACCAGGTAAACGAGGACGAGGAAAACTCGCTGCTGGCCCTGAACCAGACCCTGGCCCAAAACGCCAGCGCCGCCTTGGCCCTGTTGGCCCAAAACCGCCAGGCGATTGTGGACTTAATCAAGCAACTGGCCGGGCTGACCTGAGCTGCCCCGGCAGAGGGGTGCGGGCAATCAACGCGTCCGCACCACCTGGGTTCCCGACAAGGTGTCGTGCCACCCCCGGTCCATGAACAAAAACGAAAGCGGCTCAAATGGGATAAGCCGAGCCGCCGTGCGTCCCAACACCTGCCCAAACGTGGGCGGCGTCCCATCGATCTGAACCACGCGGGTGCCGGTCAGCAGTTTTCCCAACGTGCGTTGGAACACCAGCTCAAGCACCACGTAGTAAAGGAAATATACGACAAGAAACACCCCGTAGCCTAACAGGTTGAACATCTGTTCGGTTTCGGGGGAGTCCAACACACTAGGGTCTTCCACCGTGAGGCCGATGGCCGCCCCCAGCGGACAAAGGCATGCCAACTGCAACACGTTGAGCGCGATGCTGTCGATGAAAAAGTTCAAAAACCGCTGTCCACGACCGGCCAAAGGGGCGGGGCCTTGAGGACGGCCCGAGTAGGGAGAGGAAGACTGATAAGGACTGGCGTAAGGGTTGGCCCCATAGCCGGGTGTTCCTGTTCCGGGATAAGGCGTTCCTCCAGGCGACTGGCTGCCATAAGGGGGTTGCCCAGACGGATAGTTCGAATATGGCGGCTGCTGCATGGAAGGTACTCCTTGACCCAAACTCTGCCCCCCAGTCCAAACGCCAGAGACATGGAGAACTTCCCAACTAATAATTTAATCGGCCAAGGGATGACTTTCAGGTTTTTTCGCAGTACGGTCATAGCCCCCTCAGCCTTTATAGCAGTCCGGAAAATACGTCTGGGATTCGAAATGGCTCACTGCACCTCACGGCAACCGGGTACCCAAGAGAGCCCCCAGTTCCCCTGAACATGACGGTGCCGGAGATGTTGAGCCCTTGTGCCCAGTCTTGCCGCGCTAGGGGAAACGGGATACTCGGAAGCTGCATGAAGGAGGGTTTTCCTTCAGCGTGTCAATCGTCCCAGGTTGACCAGGAGCGTGGTTCCGACGAGCAGCATGACAAAGAAAATGAGGATGACGGTCATGCCGGCATAGCCCATCACCAGGCCCATAATACCAACTCCCCGCCCGGCTACTTCCCGACGCTGTCGCAGGTCGGCCAAGGCTAAATGGGCCATCACCACGGCAACCACAAATCCCACCGTGGAACTGATTAACAACACTAACCCAAATGTCGCCCAAGGAATCGCCAAAGCTCCCAAGAACACCAGCAGTACCCCCCAAAACACCGATCCCAGAACCAAGCTTGTCAAAGCCATCCCGGAAACCTTGGGCCGTGACTCGGATTTTTCCGAACTTTCTTTACTTTCTTTGGCGTCGCTCGTCTGGGCTGAAACGGTCGGTTCCTGAAAAGCGCGCAAAGCGGGAACATTGCGCCATGGAGTCCACTGCTCCATCCCCTCGGTCCATACCAATGCATCTTTGTCCAATTGCCCGGACCGGATCAGATTGGCCAATTGGCTCATGGGGACGGGGCCCTGCTCCTGGTTTCCGGTTGAGTAATACCAAAGCCGCTCCGCGGGAGCCGATTCCTGGGGGTGTACCGTTGGAGAGGGGTCCTTCTCCTCTACCAGCATTCCTCTTGTTTTCTGTTCCACCCGGGCCACAAACAACTCTGGAAACTCGGTGGCCCGGTGCCAGTGCACGCGGTCGATAGAAACTTCGTGGTATCGGGACAGTCGCCCCCGTCGTACCAGAGATTGGGCACGGGCTAGATCGAACGGACCTTCCACTTTACCTTGCATCCGAAAGTAGTATTGCCGCACAGAGTGGTTCATCGTAACACCGACCGAGCTAGGGAACAGGTGGTTGTTTGGAGAAAAAGACCGGCATTCCATTCATCAGCGAGCCCTTCGCCTGCAATTTCCACTGAATACCTTCCCCGTCGATTGTGGCGATGACCGACCAGCTGCTCGGTCGTGCCAACCTCTGGCCCACCAGCACCATCAACGAACCATGTAACGGACCATATGAGTTTTTGAGGCCGCACTGCCATTTCCCATCCGCGTCGGAATAAAGCCAGCCGACCCATTCAATCCGTTCCAGCTTTACCTCCCGGCGTAGCATTTCCAAGTGCTGTTGGACTTCCCGAGTTACTTCTTCCCAAGGGCGCAGACGTTGCAATAGGCGTTCGGCCACCCGGCGTGTCTTGGCGGCTTCCTCGTCACGGGGATCGATCCAATTGACCGTGGGGTCCAGCTCGGCTGCTTCGATCATCGCCAAGGAAGATTTCCAGGCTTGCCTGAGAACAGCACTCCCCCGGGCGCCCGTTTCCATGATGGCCTTTAGCAGGAAAACCTTCAGTACTGGATCAATTTTCGTCTTGTGCAACTGTTTGGCTAGTTCCAAGAACGCCATTTCCCATTGGCCCGGGCCCGCTTTGGCCAAAATACCTAGGGCCTTGGTGGCGAATTGCGACTGAGGAGACTCCCACAAAAAGGTGGTGCCGTTGCGTGGATTGGCAATCTGCTCGAGGGAAATCGTCTTAGTTCGCACGGTCAGCCCCGTGGGAGTTTGCCAGTAGCGAATGACAACCGAGTCGGGATTGAGTTTCGGCCGTCGGTCTGTGTAATATCGTAGCCCGTCCTTTGTTTCGATCATCAGCATATCCCGCACAGTCGGCCGGTTGAACCAGACTTGGATTAGCCGCTGGGTGAGCAATTGGTCGTTTTCGTCGTAGCGAGCGACAATAGACTCGAGATATTCAACCCGAGGAGCCAACTTCCGATACAGTTCCTGAAAAACGGGAAATCGTTCCGACTCCTGTTGAAGTCGCTCAAGCTGTTGAAGACGGTTTTTGGCTGCCGCCACGGTCAGTCGGGTTACATCAACGCCTTCCCATGCCGCCACGACGTCGTTCCAAAGCGGCAAGGCTTTCCAGCACTCGGCCTGCTGATCGGCCAGTTGGACCATCGTTTTGGAGCGAGCATCGTCGGGAAACTGCCGGGCGTAGCTGCGCAAACTCGCCAGAAAAGCAGCTACGTTCCCCACCGATTGAGTAATTTCGGCAAACACCTGCTGCCGCCGTTGCCACTGTTCGGCCGTTTGCAGGCGGTCTTGCAACCGTTGGATCAACCTGTGTAGCTCCGAGCCGCTTTGGGTGAGCTCCAAACTGACGTGCGGGCGGCGTTTGAGGGTTCGCGCCTCCTCTAACAGGGTGGTGATCCCCTGCAGGTCGGTACGATTCAATCGTTTTTCCCGCTCAACCAGCTCAGCCAGATCTTGCAAGAACCGCTCGTCGACCTCCTTGCGTAGTTGCTGTTCCTTGGCTTGTACCTGCTGTTGCAGCTTGAGCACTCGCGAGGTTTCCTCAGCCGATTTGCACAGCGCCTTGGCTTTGCGCAAATCTTTCTGCGCTTGCAGCACCGCATTCCAGTCGGCTTCATCTTGCACAATGCGCTGGACCCCGTCGAGCAATTGTTTCAATTCGGCTGCTCGCTGTGCATCTTTTTCCAGACGGCGCCCCACTTCGGCCGCCAGTGCTTGAACGGCCGGGTGCTGAAAAACACCCGGATCTTCTTTTTCCAAACGCTGCAGATGGCGTTGTGCGGTGAGCAACTGGTCCTGATCCAGAAACTGCCGCACCAGCTCCGTCTGCTGTTGGATCTTCCGCGCGACGACTTGCCGGTGAACCGCATAGCCGATCCCGCCGGCCAGCAACACTACCCCCAACGAGACGGCCACCACGATGGCCTGGACCCGACGTCGGGCGCCAAGCTGGATCGCTGCTAGTCGGCTCTCTACCCGAGTGGCTAAGTGGTCCGGCAGGTCGAAGCCGTCCTTGGTGGCTTGGTAAACCGCTTTTTCGAGTGCCTGGGCATCCTGCACGCCCTGGTCCAGTAGCAGTTCCAGTTGAGCCACGCCTTGCAGGTGTTCCTGATACCGTTGTTCTTGTTGATCTTGCTCTTCCAGCCATTGCAAGGCAGGGGCCGCTTCTTCCCACAGCGGATCATCGGGCTGGACCTCGGCGATTTCGGCCAGGGACTTCCATTGGCGTCGGAGTGTCCGGCCGGCTTCCTCGTCCTGCGCGCGGAAGGCCTCGTTGAGCTTCTCGGTCACCTGCTGGAGTTTGCGGCGGGCGTGGGCCACCTGTTCTTGACGGTAGGCTGCTTCCATCCGCTGCATCAACTGGCGCGGTGGAGGACTTTGCCACGGTTGGGAGGTCAGTTCCCGGTGCAGACGGCTCAACGCAACAAAGTCGTGTTCCTGAATCGCCGCGGTCAGCTCCTTTTGCAGTTCTTGGAGGCGGGCTTTCTCAAATTGCTCCAGGTCCTCAAGCCAAGCCGTGTTGCTACGGTCAGCCGCGGCAATACGTTGCAGAACAGAGAGCCGGGCTTTCAAGGGACTGCGAGCCAGGTTCAGCAATCGATAGCGGACCATTAGCTCTTCCAACGAGCTGTCCACCGAATAGGCATCGTTCAAGTCCGCTGCAACTTCCACCAACAACTCGGGGGCGGGCAGCAAGCCGAACTGGGTCGCGTAATCGGACCAGACCATCGCCTCGGGGAAATCCAGCGCCGCGACGCTTTTCAGCAGGTTCGGACGCCGCTCGCATTCCTGGATCGCCTCACTGCGGTGTCCGTCCTGAAGCAGTTCTTCACACCGCCGCAGCCGCCGGTTGACCTCTTCCACCGCTTCGCAATACCGGCGGTGCAGTTGTTCGACCACCTCGGGCTCCGGGTCTACCGGGCTGGCCAGCACCTGCTGAATCTGTTCCACCAGTTCCAGGTATTCACGTACGCTCATGATGATTTCCGCTAGGCTTCGACGGATACCGAACCAACCACTCAGGGGTCACTTTCGTTTTGGAAATCGACTTTGCACTTCAAAACTGACTACGCTCTGTTTCACTCGAACTCTTTTTTCCAGAAACTCCCTGGGACAAGGCTCTGGTCCTCGGGAATGGTCATTTCTGATTTTGCTTTGTGTAAAGCAGCAGTAGCAAGCGTTCCTGGCTTTTTGGGTCAAGTACCGAGGGTTCCCAAAAAACTTGAATGTCCAGGGCATTTTCTTTTGCATAGAAAGCACGACACGCTGCCTCACGACGCTTGCTGATTTTGTGATAGGTTTTTAGTTCCTGAATCCTTTTCTGGATTTCTCGTTTTTTGGATCCTTTGCTCTGTGTGTTCTTCTTTTCGTCTATCAGTTGCTCCAACTTTTCTTGGATCTGTTCGAGTGAGTCAAAGGTCCCTTGGAATGGGAGTAGCCTTACACTGCCGAAGTCTATTTCATCTTCAAGCACGCCATTGAGACTGTAATTATAATAATACCTCTTACCCCAGCTAAGGTTAAAAACGACGGCGTGTTTTTGCGAGCCTCTGCGCCGTCGAGAATTTGCGCCAGTGGGGATATCGACGCTAGCTTGTAACTTTGCCACGGCCACCGCATTTTTCGGGCCGACCGTGATTAGTTGCTCGTTGTGCTGGATATGGCGTTTGTGTCTTTGCGGTTCGTCGGTTTGTTCTGCGGATGCGTCTTGACCTTGTTGCGTTTCTTCTCCTTTACGAGCTGTGTTTTGCAGAACGCAAAAAAGGCAAACGTTATTGGTGGGCAAGTCAAAGTTCTGCGGAGGAATGTTTTTCTGATACACCGGCAAGCTAATTTCTTTCTCCTTGGTGACAAGCTTCGGAGGTTTCTCATGCTTTGCAAAGCCCAGAGCTGCTCCCGATTTCCTTAATTCATCGCTCAAAGACATTTTTATCCGAATGGAAAATAAGGCATTTTGCCTGGAACCCTGCGAACCTCCCAGTACGGAGTAGATGGCCTGATTCAGTGAAACTTTCTGGGGATCCGAGTCCAGCGAGAACGGCTTAATGGCCACAGGTGTCAACAAGGTACATACAACTGTGTCTTGTCCGGCCTTCTGCGTGATTGTCAACAGACACAACCGCAGGTCGAGGCCATGAGAGGGCCAGTGAGAATCTCGACGAAAGAGCAAATCACCTTTGTCGGTGAGCTTGAACTTACCAACTTTTGCTCGCGGAGGCTCTTGACCACGCTCGATTTGCCAGAGTCGGGGAGAATCCGGTTTAGGTGTTAGGACAAACGAAGGCACATCGGCTTTTCGAACAGAGGACAACAGGTCCGTAAGTTGGAGTTGAATCGAATCAGGGCGCGAAAAGCGTACGGGCTTGTAGCCGTTGGGGGTCCAGACCGTCACGGGCTGGAAAGGTGAATCCCGCTTGTCCTGTTTGGGCAGCTTCAGCGGCAGGTAATACCAATCGCCGAAGCGAGAGTGGAACTCGTTTTTCGCCGCGATCAATTGCGCCAAGGGTGCAGGTTTTTCCGCCGCGGGCTTCTCCGGAGTAGGAGTTGCCCCTGTGTCGCTCTGGCCGCCGGAAGAGCTTCCGAACCCGGGGGGCGAGTCACCATTTTGAGCAGTATCTTCACTGGCTGGGGAATCCGGATCGGGCTCTTGCTTTTTATTTTGGCCAGCAGGTGATCGAGCTTTTTCGTCGTCTTTTTGTTTGTTTTTGTTGCGATTTTTCTTCGTTTGTTTTTTTGGTTTTTGGGCCTTGTTTCGAGGGGGGTATTTTGGGGAAGATGGCTGTTTCGAGGTTTTCGAAGTCTTCGGAGGGGGACTTTCGGCGACTGCGTTGCGCGGGAGAGTCTGTGGTTTTGGTTCCAGCCAACGCAGGGCCATTACGGTACCACCAATCCCCAACAGGAACATCAGCCCGCCGACCACGATGGTCATGGCCCAGGAGGAAGAACGCGCGGCGGTTGCCATGAAAGAGCCGGGAGCTGGCCGGGAGCGAGGCGGGCGGCTTGCAGGCAACTGAGGCGGGCGCTGGACTTCGGCGGCAATAGGATAAATGCCTTGGGCATGAGGCACCACTTCCACATCTTCGCCACCGATGTGCCGATCTTCCGGAACAGGCCGAGGGCGTCCGCTGGCCGGAGGAGGTATTTCCCGCGGAGCCGGTCGTCCCGGGGAGACAGCAGTTCGCCGCGGGGTGGATTGGACCGGTTGCGGCAGTTTGCCGGTACGGGCGGCCTCGACCAGGGGACCGTCCGGAGCACGGCCAAGCGGTCGGGTCAGATCGAGGAGTTTGTGGCGTGGGTCGCGCCGGGCCTGGGTTGCCTCGGGGGTTCCCTCCAGCACGAATCGCCACTGGCAAGAGATTCCCGGCGGCAGCTTGGTGAAATAGGTACTGAAAGTGACGTTCCACCGCTTGGTTTCCGGCAGCAGGTTCAACGCCTCGACCACCAACGACAAGGTGTCGGTCCCGGGCGGGAAGATCAGATAGATTGGCGAATGGCCCTCCTGGGTCCACTGGGCCAGCACACCGGCCCAACCGGCGTCCCCGGTCTGTTTTTCCCAGGCCCGGCACGGTCCCTGCGGTGGGCGATCTTTTCGCGGGGAGCGTCCTTGAGCCAACAGTCGCACCTGGCCGTCCCATTTGCGCAAGCAAAAGTTTTCGTCGGCCAGCACCCAGGCCGGGCCGCCGGGTGTGAGCTCCGAGGCATCCAGAGCGACGTGATGTGCCAGTTTATTCGTTCGGCCCGTGTAATCCTGTCCCGCGTTTGCCACTCGCGACAACACGTGGTACCGGCGTCCGCCGACGGTAACGATCAAGTGGGCGTAGTTGACCGGATTGAGGTGAGCTTCGGGCCCGTGGATGGGAAAGGCGTGGCGGTAGCCGCTCAACGATTCCAGGCATTCGGCCAGGGTGCTAGGCATTCCTTGGGTGCTGACGACGGTGCAAAAGCCCCGACTTCCCGGCTTCAACCCCTGGGGAGCAGAAGTGTAAAGCAGTTCTTGGCTCAAGGCTTTACCTCCACGATCCGGCTAGGAACGGCCCGAGCGTTTCTTGTCGGTTCCCTTGACCCGAGGCAATAACCCCGGAATACAGCGATACAGCAAGTAGAAGAAGGGCACTTCCACCCACATGGGACGAATGTTCTTGGGTCGCACGCCGAGGGCCTGGCCTCCGGATTGCTCCAGGACCTCGGGAGCCCCTCCCAACGCGCTGACCGGCACGTAGAGCACGTCCTTGGAAAGGGCCTCGGCCGCTACGACGACTTCGCGGGCATACTCGTTAAGTAACGAGCGAACAGCGTGAGAAACCTCGTCCAATTTTTTCAGGTGGATAGCCCCCAACCCCAGCGAACTCCGGTGGATCAATTGGTCCAGCTCCAAGCGGTTCCATTCGGTCAGGGAGCTCCAGGCATCGAATTTGGTCACCACCACCACCAGAGGCTTGTCCAGCTTTTGTGATTCGGGCAGGTTGGAGCGAGCGCGGATCCGCTTGGCAGCTTCGCTAAGCACGTGATCCTGCCGGTGAGCCCAGCCGTGCTCCTGCATTTGGGGGTCTTGACTCTTTTCTTGACACGCTTCGCGGAAGCGGGGATGTTGCGTCGGATCGAACAAGAACAACAGTCCTTCGCTCTGGCTCAGGTGGGCAGTGCCAGGGCTGTTGGGTGTTTCGCCGCCCGGCAGAAAGTGTTCTCCGGCGTTGTCGTACAAACAGAGCACCCGAGCCAAATGTTTCAGATAGGCAGCGTTAGGATGTTCGGGCTGAGGGCGGATGGTAAACAGAAACGGTTTGGGAAACCACACCACGCGGTCGTCAAAGCGGACCGATTCATAAAGCTGCCCGTCCTTCTCCGTTTTGGGCAACATGACTGGTTGATCGGGAGTGGGGTTGAGAAACAACTTTTCCTCGTAATCAATCAACACTTGGTTGGCCGTCGGGTCGGCATCGGCAAACTGAATACGGAAATACTCCGAAAGCGTCTGCCGCAACCGCCAGACCGAAGTGGCCAAATAATATGACTTGCCGGAACCAGGAGCTCCCAGGATCGAAACCAGCAGCGGCTTGAGTTCCAGTAGACTGCGGGGAAGAGTCAGATGGCAGTTGGGACAAGCCAGCTCCGTGCAAGGCTCGCCTCGAACGTCTAGGGCACGGCACTGCACATCGAAACGTGACGGCAAAAATCGCTGCTGCGCGTCCTCCCCTACGCGTGGATCGCCACGCAGTTCCGGATGCACCGACACCCAGAGAATCTGGTGCGGAGCGAAACGGTGCCAGCAGTGCGGGCACATCACCTCGGAGCGCAAGGCAGAACCTACAGCCATGGCAGAAGATTGCGACATCCCCTTTTTACCCCCTCGATACCCCTTTGCAGAATCGACTTAGGCAAACGAACAATTATACGCCAGTAAAATGAGATTATAAACGGCCAAAAGGGGGAAACAATCCTTTGGTCCTGCTTTCTTGGCCAGTGGATGATTCGCTGGAAACCGTCCTGGCTAAGCGACCAAGATTCTGTGGTGGTTGTCCCACACCCGCCTGGGTGGCACAATCGGGGCCAGGTCCGACGCCCGGCCAGTGCGGTCTGGCTCGTCCCGGGCAGGAGTGCGCTTGCTGGAAAAGGCTGGGTCCCCATGTCCTCTGCCGCAGCCGAAGTGATGACGGTACCGCGGTTTCGGCGGCTCAAAGGCCGCCGGCGGCTCACCATGCTTACCGCCTACGACTTTCCCACCGCCCGAGTGGTAGACCAGGCCGGCGTGGACGCCATTCTGGTGGGCGATTCCCTGGGCATGGTCGTGCAGGGGCATTCGGATACGCTGGCCGTTTCCTGGGAGCAGATGCTCTACCACGCCGAACTAGTCGGCCGGGCGGTGAAGCGGGCGCTGGTTATCGTGGATATCCCTTTTCCGCTGGCGCATTTGGAACCTGCCGAGGTGCTTCGTCACGCGGCCCAGGCGCTCAAACTGCCCGGCGTCAGCGCCGTCAAACTCGAAGGCGGGGCCGAGCTGGTCCCGGTGGTACAGCGCTTGGTGCAAGCGGGTGTGCCCGTAATGGGCCACTGCGGGCTGCGGCCCCAGAGCGTCCACCGTCTGGGCGGCTACCGCGTGGAGCGGGACGCCCAACAGGTACTGGAGGACGCTCTGGCCCTGGAACAAGCGGGAGCCTTCGCGCTGGTGCTGGAGTGCCTGGCCAGCTCGATTGCGGCCGAAGTGACAAAGCGTGTGGCCATTCCCACCATCGGCATCGGCGCCGGTCCCCATTGCGACGGCCAGGTGCTGGTGCTGCACGATCTGCTGGGCTTGACGCCCGGGCCGGTGCCCAAGTTTGCGCGGGCTTATGCCCATTTGGCCGAAGTCATTCTTCAGGCCGTACAACAATACTGCCGGGACGTGCAGCAGGGGACGTATCCGGGCAAGGAACACTCTTTCGATTAGCTTTCGCATGGCAAGCCGCCGACTTTAGTCAGCGGAGGACGGCACGGCCGTCGGCGGCTGGGGGCTTACGCACCGGGCGAGAACACGCCTAACAACACAAAACGGCGAGCCGGGAACTTCAGTTCCCGGAGAAAAATAACAAGAGCGTTGTTCCTCGGCTCTCCCCGGACGGAAGTCCGGGCTCGCCGCAGCGCCCAGCAAGACCGTCTGGTGGTATGCTCAAAGACTATCGGACCGTCGTTGAATCCTGCGAGACAACAGCTACCAGAATCGCCGTCGTTTGGCCGGTTTGGACGGGGCAATGCGTTCGGCCAGCGGGCGGCGATCCGGGCCTACGGCTCCGTCGAGCACCGCTTCGTTCATTCGGGTACCGAGCAGTTGGGCCCCGGAGAAATCGGCCTGGCGGAGATCGGCCCCGGTCAGATCGGCCCCACTTAGATCTGCTCCGGCCAGATTCGCCTGGTAGAGCTTGGCCCCGCGCAGGTCGGCACCGGAAAGGACGGCCATGCTCAGGTCGGCCCGGCTCAGGTCGGCTCCGGCCAGTTGGGCTCCGGCCAGTTGGGCGTTTCGCAGTTGGGCTTCCACCAAGTTGGCCTGCGGCATCTTCGCCTGGCTTAAGTCGGCTCCGGTCAGATCGGCCCCGGCCAGTTGCACCTGGGGCATGTCGGCTTTGGTCAAGCAGGCGTTGACCAGTTCGGCGCGGGTCAGATTGGTTTCTTGCAAACGCGCTCCCCGCAGATCGGCATTGTTCAGCTTGGCCAGAGGCATGGCCAAGCCGTTCAGATCGGCTCCGGCCAGTTGCGCCCCGCGAAGGCTGACCCCTTTGAGTTCTTCGCCGTGGAGTTCCAGCAACACTTCGCCGCTTTGGTGGTGGCGGATGCGCAGCTTGGAATCGGCTTTCACAAGCGGCTGGGCGTTCTGTTCCAGCGGAGGCGAAAGCCGCCGGGCGCTGCTTCCCCAGGAGTGACTGTGTGAGGAGAGGGGGTCCACCAGCAGGATCGACGTGGCGCGGCTTCGCCGGGCGTTGGGCGTGGCGATGTCCCGCTGGGCCTGACGGCGGCGCAGGGCGGCAATCCGCCGCTGGATTTCGGCCAGTCGGGCCTTGAGGATGGCCCGGTAGTTGAACACCATCCGCTTGCGTTTGGCAAAGGGGCTAAGCAGCCGGTACACGTCGCGGGCCGACTGGGGACGTTGTTTGGGCTCTTTGGCCATCATTCGCCGCACGGCGCGGTCCACTTCGTCGGGAATGCCCGGCACCAGCTTCCGCACCGGCACCGGCTGGAGCCGCTGGTGGGCCTTCATTTTTTCCGAAACGGTGTTGCCCGGAAACGGCACCTGCCCACTCAGCAGCGTGTAGAGCGTGCAGCCCAGGCTATACACGTCGGCCGTGGGGCCGACCTGGTAGCTGTTGCGGGTCTGCTCGGGAGCGGCGTAGTCGGCTGTACCCAAGCAGTCCTGGCCGAAGATGAGAGCCAGGGAGAACTCGTATTCCTCTTCGTCGAGCATGGCCAGACCGAAGTCCAGCAGTTTGACCGTGCCCGCCTTGTCGATTAGCAGGTTGGCCGGTTTGATGTCGCGGTGGATGAAGCCTCGTTCGTGAGCATGTTGCAGTCCCAGGGCGGCCTGGCAGATGATGTCACAGGCGTGGCGATAGTCCAGCGCACCGCTCAGGTCGATCACCTCCTGTAAGTTGATGCCCGGCACGTACTCCATGACGATGTAGTGCAAATCGCCATGTTTGCCCACTTCCAGCGTGCGGATGATGTTGGGGTGATCCAGCCGCAGGCCCACCCGGCCTTCCACTTCGAATCGGGCCACCACGCCGCGTTGGTCTTCGGGCGGGGCGGGCAGAAGCTTGAGGGCTACCTGCTGCATTTTTTCGGTGTCTTCGGCCAGGTAGAGCCAGCCCATGCCCCCGGCCCCGATCACCTCCAGCACCTTGTACTGCTTGACGAAAAAGCCGCGGTGGCGTCCTTCGAGTAGTCGCCGGGCCTGGAAGGCGGTAAGCAGTCCCGCTTTGACCAACTGCCGCGCTGCCCCGTCGGCAGAACGCTGCTGGTCCAACCTGAGCCGCTCCCGAGCCGCTTCGAGCCGCCGGGACTCGACCAGTTGGCTCTTTTCGACCAGGCGCAAAAAATCTTCGGCGGTCGCCGGAGCACTCATCGATGATCGTTCTGCCTGCTGGTTGGACGAAGAAGGCTCGCCTCCCCCGGGCCTGACAGGGGAAGAACTCCCCCTTGGGGTTGAACTTTCCGGCGGGAAGGGCCGATGCGGATAACGTAGTCCAACTCCCCGGCCAAGGGCAACCGTTCCCGTCTATCCTGACAGAATCCCCCTTGGGAAACAACGCCCGCGCACACCCCCTGCTCCGGCGGAACAGGCCGCCGGAAGGCCCGGATTTACTCGGAGCGAGGTTTTTCGTGGCGTTTTTCCTCGGGCTGCCAAGGACCGGAGGGAGTTTCCCGCGGCGGTGAGGCGGGCTGGAGCTGTTCGGGGTACCTGCCTCGCCACATGGCCAGCGCTCGTCCGGCGTGGCTTAAGAAGGTGTACCACTGGGTAATCTGGTCGGTTTCCAGCCCCAGGATGGTTTCCCGCAACCACGCGGCCGCCCGAACCACCACGTCGCGCGGGGGCAGAACTTCCTCCGGGGCAATGGCCAGCCATTCCAAGGCATGGCCGGTGGCCAGAATCCGATCCGGCAAGCGATCCGTGGTGCCGGTCGTGGCCGGCCGGACCGATTGCGGTGCGCGGTAAGGCCAATTGCCGTTCCAGAATCCCAGCGCGTGCTGATGCCGCACCAGCACGCGGCTCATCCCCTGCAAGTAGCGCACGGCGGCGGCTCGGACCGGCCGGGACAACAGCTCGTGCTGCTGGTCTAGTTGCAACAACGCGGCCAGCGAAAACAACCGGTGGTTCCCGTAACAGACCCCCTGCGGCATCCGCTGCCGCATAATCCGGGGGGCCAGCAGATCGAACGACAACTTCCGCCCGGCGTGATTGAACCACTGTCGCTGGGGCGCCAGATAGCACGCGGCCACCAGGGTGGACCATTCGTATTCCTGTTGATCCAGCTCAAAGCTCAGCAACACGTGCCGGACCAGGTCCGCCATTGTGGCTGGTCCTTGGGGAGTGTGCAGCTCGAACTCCAGCGGCAGTCCCACCTCGGCGAGCGTGGCCGCCGTATGATCCCGGTGGCTGCTGACGGCTACGCCTTGCGAAGCGTATCGTACGCGCACGCCCCAGTCCGAACGCTCCAGCAACGGCGGGGTTCCCGGCCCATACCGACGGACAAACTCCCGGTGATCGGTCAGCAGAGCAAGCATCTGTCGGCCGGAAAGCGCCCCTTGATGCTTGGGGCGGTGGTCCTTGCCCAGGAACCGCAACGCATGATCCACGTGGTTAATCTTGAGCGAAGCCCCTTGGTCCCGAAGCTCCAGCCGCTCCAGCAACATCCGGAGCGACGGCAGGTCGATTACCGGAGGCTCGTCGTACCGGGGCACAATCGCCCAGGGACGAGCTTGCAGCGGAGGCAGGCGGCGACGGAGGCTCTCCTGCCGGTAGCGAACCGCCGCCCAAACCGCTCCCCCGCCCAGGATGCCCGCATGGACGGCCGAATAAATTAGCAGCTCGCGGCGGGAAAGCCGAGCGGCACGGGCAACTTCGTTCATCGTGCAGGCTCCTCTGCGGAACGCTCAGGGCCGGTGGCGGGCTTGTTCCCCCTTGGGTTCGACGCCGCCTGGTTCCTGGCCGCCGATGTGCTTTGCCGGCGGTTGGCATCCACCCAACGGAACACCGCCCCGTCCGGGCCGTCGTACACCAGTTGCCAGTTGCGGCTGCGTCGCATCGCCTGGTAAAGGCGGTATTGCATGTTCTTGTCCACGATGGCCGTCTCGATCCGGTGGCGTTGCAAGGTCCGCTCCCAGCCGGAGTAGGCCTGCCAGACTGTCAGGTAATCCTGCCACAGCCGTGGAGGAATCAGATGGATGTTGCTGGTAATCCAGGGGCGCAATCCCCTCGGGCCGTGGACCAGCAACCAGTCGCCCCAGTGCTGCGGTGCATAGACCAGACCGCGGATTTTCTGCCGGTGCAGGAAGCGGGTCAAACGGTACGGCGTGGTCATGCGGTGGTAGATCTGATAGGGAGTGCGTTTGCGAGCCCCCAGCAGCGGAGAGCTGGCCGGCGAGAGCACAAACGCGCTCCAGACGAACGCCCCAGCCGCCAGAGTCCAGCCCCATCGCCACGGCGAGACCGGCTGTTCTTCCGCAGTATCTTTTGTCTCGGTGGTCGCTTCGGCCGGTTCGGTCGCCGGGAACCATCGCCGGTAAAGCCAAAGCAGATGCGGAGCCGAAGCGTAGGCGAACACCAGCGCGTACCAGATAATCATCCGCAGCGCAAGCACCGTGGCCACGGCAAACACGGCCCAGGCCGCCATGTGGCCCGGATGAACTGCCTTGCGGCTCCAGCGCCACCACAGCAGCAGCACGACCAGCGAGCAAGCGAACTCCGGCCCCGGCGAGCTGGCCAGCACCAGCGGATACCACTCGATGATTTGCTTCAGGTTGGGATTGGCGGAAAACTGCACCGTGTGCACCAGCAGCCCAATGCCGTAAGGGTTCACCACCGTCGCGGCCAGAGCCACTTCGGCAAGCAGCAGCCAGCGGTGCATCCGGCGGTCCTTCCACCAGGCCGCCAGACCGTGTTCCCGCACGGCGGCAATTGCCGCTCCCAGCACGTAGGCCCCCAACAGCACCAGCCCACAAACAAACGAGCCGTGCAGGTTGGCCCATGCCACCATCAACGCCGCCACGGCCGGAAACATCCAACCGGCCGCCTCGGGATACTCGGGAACCAGCTCGTCCGCTTCGCCTCCCCAGTTGCGTTCGTTGCGGGCAAGCAGCCACAGCAACACGGCGAAAGCGAGCAGGCCGAAGTTTTCCGGCCGGATGGTCAGCAGCCGGCTCCAGCCCACGCCGATAGCCAGCACCAGCCCGGTCAAAGCGGCCCCCAGGTGCCCGGTGAGCAGATGCACCGCGCGCAGAAAAAACGCAAACGCCAGCAACAGCACGGTGGCGTAAAGCAACGAGAGCCCTTCTTCGCCAGCCAGGCGGTACGCTCCGGCCAGCAGCACCTGGCTTCCCCAAGCCGTATCGACCACCGGCATACCGGCATACTGGGGCAGGAACGGGTCTTCGGTCGGCAGGCGGCCGTGTTGCAGAATCCACTGGCCATAGGCCACGTGACTCCACAGGTCGGTAGAACGCAACGGCACGTGACTGGCCAGCACGAACAACGAACACAACAGGGCCACGGCCAGAAACCCCTGGCGGCCAAGCGCCCAGCGGGGGTCCAACTGCGGGCGGAGCACCGGCGGAGAGTTGTCCTGCTGGGCGTGCGGTCTTGGCGCAGCGGTATCCTGGGCGGTTGGCAGTTTGCGGATCATCCGAAGTGTGCGATCGTATCGAGAAAGACCTACTTCCTCTGCTCCGTGCAAGAACGCGCTCCCTCCATTCTTGCATTCTGATTGCCGCCTGCAGTCCTTGCAAACGTTTCCTTTCCGGAAGCGCCACCATTCGAAGAAGGCTTTCCGGAGGTCTTTGCCCTCCGGCTACCACACTGCGACACCGGCGGCATCGCCAGTCTGGTGTTTTAGGCGCCAACGGGGCACAAAGTTCGCTGCTTGTTGTTTGCCGATTCACGGTCGCAGATAACAAGCTGCCGAGTACGAGCACGAGCATGAGCGATTTTTTTGCCGCCGGAGCGGAAGCTCTCTCCCCCATCCCCCCACGCCTTCAAGCCTCCACGCCATCCGAAGTCGGCGGCTCGCCGGGAAGCTATGCCGCCGCGGTCTGCACAAAGAGCCGACGGCTACCCGCTACGACACTCCGGCGGGAGCCAGCGAAGCCTTGTAGAGTGTTTCCACGTGGCGGAAACCCATCTGCCGGTACAGGCGCACGGCTCCGGCGTTTTCGGCCGTAACTTCCAGCCCTGCTCGCTCCAGGCCCGCCTGCTGGAATCCCTGCAAGGCCCGGCACAGCAACGCCCGGCCCAATCCCCGGCGGCGATGCTGTGGAACCACCCCCAGGTTCTGAACGGCCCCGCGCCCCTTGGCATCGACGATTCCCTGGATGGTTCCACACGGGACGGGCCGGCTTTGGCCCTCGGCCCGATAAACGGCCAGCCAGGTGGCTTCCGGCAAAAATCCCTGGCTGCGGGTGATTTCTTCCATCAAGCGGCGACACCCCTCCTGCTGGCCCAGGCAAGGAAACACCACCGCATCCAGGTCTTCTCGGAAACTTTCGTACTTGGTCTGGGCGTGCGCAGCCAGCAAGTCAGCGTGCCAGGCCAGAAGGCAATAGCCCGCGGGAAGCTCCACCTCCTGCGGCGTCCAGCCGCGCAGGTCCAATTCCATCCAGTAACGCTTGAAGAACACCAGCCCCATCGGGCACGCGCCTCGTGAGCAAGAAGTGACATCGGCAACAGGCCGTTACCTGCCGGGGGATCGCAGAGCTTCCCCACTGACAACCTACCGCACTCTCCAGCCGAGGGTCAACGAAATTCGCCTTTTCTGCCTGCTGCCTGATCCACCTGCCCCGGTCAAGCCGTAGCGGATATTCCTATAGCACGGTCAACAAGGCATGGGAAGCGTGGGAACTTGCAGGCGTGGAGGCTTGGCGGTGCGGAAGCTCCCCGTGGCCGACGGACGTGCCAGCTCCGCCAACTAAAGCTGGCGGTCGCGTGTGCCGGTCAGCAATAACGAGCGGCCGAGTACAAGCACGAGCACGAGAACGAGCGTTTGTTTGCCGCTGGTGCGGAAGCACCACTGCAAGAACAAACGCCGACTCTTCAAAGAGAGCGTCGCTAACGCTTGCATTCGGCGAATCGGCGATTATTCTCGGCCCGGGGTGTCCGCCGACGCCGGTTGGCCTTCGCCGCCAATTAGCTTGGCCTGTCCCTGGCGCACCACGGCCGGGGCGTGGGGGCCGGGAATCAGGTCGCAACCCTCCACGCGCACCTGGGCGTAGCCGCGCAAGAGCAACTGAGCCTGGCCGTTGCTGCCCAGCAGGCTTTTGGCCAGCACCACCTGGGAAGCCCCGCCGACGAACACCCCGGCCCGACCGTTGCCCCGGCAAAGCAAACCGCCCAAGGCGCAGTCGGTTACCCGATCGGCCACATGGACCCCGTCGAGCCGGAACCCCTGAATGGTCAGGTTCTGGATGACCACGTGCCGCACCTGGTAGAGCGTGATTCCGGCGGGACGAACCGAGTAGGTAATCGGATACTGGAACGGCAGCCGCTTCGGCTCCACGGCAAAATAGACCCACGCGCCCCAAACGGCCCAATGCCGGGCGGGCAGTTGTTTGAGTTCCTCTTCGCTTTTGACGAACCGGCGTGGGGCGGGCTTGTGGTCCAGGAACAGCATGTGGCCGTCCAACCGCACCGGACGGAAGCGGAACACGTTGCCGTGCCAGTGTCGCCAGGCGGCTTTGGGCACCGGCTCGGCCCCTTCCAGCACAGCTCCGTTGCCTTCGATGACAAAGGGACGGTTGGAAAATCCGCTGTGCCGAGCCGCGCTGAGTGAAATCGATTCCCGATAGGGGCGTTGGGTTCGGGCCAGCACGATGCGGTCCCCTTTCTGGCAGATGGCCAGCGCTCGGGCCAGGGTGCGGACCGGGCCGGTAGTTTCGGAAAGATGCTCGGCCGCCAGCCCGTCCTTGGCATCGTCGCCCCGCACGTTGTCAACGTAGATGTCCTTGGCCGCGACGAAGCCCATCCCGGGGGCAAACAGCCCGGTGCCTGCCACAAGCAGCAGAACAGCGATCCGCACGGCTGCAAACGAAACGCTTTGATGGTTCATCGCTCTGGTTTCCTAGAGTGGAAAGCGAGACTCCCGCCGGATTGGACGGTGCCCTGCTCGGAACTTCGGCCGGTTTCGCCCCGGCGGCTCGGCTTGTTACGGCCCTGCGTAGCAGCTTGCCCCACAGGCGCGACCGTTACAAACATCTGCTCGGGCGCAATCGGCACGACCGGGTCGCAGGTTCAGTCCAGCTCCGCTTCGCGGCGGCAGATTAGCTCGTGGGCGGTGGCCGCGTCCGGCGCCTGACGCAGTTGGCGTAAAAACTCTGCGTCGTTCAACATTCGGGACAGCCGAGCCAGGGTGTGCAGGTGGCCGCGATCTTCGGTGGAAAGGATCAGGAAAAACAAGTCCGTCAGGATGCCCCGGCTTCCCCCAAAGGGCACTCCCTGGACGGTCCGCCCGAAGGCCAGAAAAGGGCGTTCCAGGATTTGCGGCAGGGGGCGGCGCGGGTGCAGCAGGGCCACCCCGCTGTCCAGAGCCGTGGTGTGCAGTTGCTCGCGCCGGCGCACCGCTTCGGCCATGCGGTCCGGGTCCCACAGCCATCCGGTTCGGGCGGCCAGCTCGACCATCTGGGCAATCACCGAGTTCTGGCTGCGCGCTTGCAGCGGCACGGCCACCGCCTCCAGAGGCAGCAGTTCGGCGATGGTGCGTTCTTCGGCCCTCTGCGAAGCAAAGGCTTCTTCCAGTCGGTGCAGTTCTTCTTCGTCTTCGGTCAGCCCGATCCGCTCTTCCAGCCACTGATGGATTTCCGGCAGCGAAAACACCCAGCGGCCGCCCACCTTCCGGCCCGGGATCTTTCCCCGGTTGACCAGCCGCTGCACCTTTTCGGGAGCCAGATGCAGGTACCGGGCCAGGCCGTTCAGGTCCAGTTGATCGGTACTCATCCTCGCCGTGCCGCACCGAAGCGTCCAAGAGTCCAGGGAAAGCAGACGCCGGGGCTCAAGAACCAGGAAAACCCAGCGTTTCCGTCAAGTGTACCAGCACGGGCCGGTTTTTCCACGTGCCGGAACCACTTCGGCAGGGCAACGGCTGCAGATAAATTGCGGCTAAGTTGCGGCCACCGCTTCCTGTTGCTGCAGCATTTCCACGATACGAGCGACGTCCAGCAGTTGGATCAGGCGTCCGTCGCAGCGGGCAAGTCCCGTGACCACCGTGGTGCTGTCGGCCAGCCGGGGCAGCTCTTCAATCTGCTCCTGGCGGATCGTCATCACTTCGTTGACTACATCGACCAGCACGCCCAGGGGATCGCCGTCGTGGTCTACAATCATCAGGATGCCGCGGCGCAGTTCGGCAAACATCTGGCGGCAGGACTCGAACAGCTCCAGCATGGCGTTGAGCTGGGTAGCCCGGGTGGAGTCGATAATCTCCTGGGCTTCGGCCACGCGGCCTTGTTCCACCAGGGCGACCACTTTCTGGGCGATGCTGTGGATTCTGCGGTGGGGCAGATTGAACCGTTCCAGCAGCTCCAACAGCGCCAGATTGCCTCGGGTAAACTCGCTCAGCGCCTCGCGGTCGCTCATCAGCGCATTGTACCAGCGGCCGAACTTGCAGAGGTTGGGGTCCGTTTGCAGCGTGAACTCCCGGTGTTCCCGAACCGATGCCTCCAGCTCGTTGAGCCAGTTGATGTGGTCCTGCTCCCGCTGGCGAAGCATTTCCAGCACGCGCTGGGTATCCTCGCGCATCGACGGCATGCCCATCAGCGGTCGGATGTCCACGACGGTTACCACTAGATCGCGAATGAGCGTCGTTCCCTCGATAGCCGGCGGGGAATGGGGAATGGCCGTCACCGGAAGGTTACGCAGCGGCACCAGCTCCCGAAGCTGGATCACTGGCAACGCGAACAACTGATCCCCAAGACGAAAACTAATCCATCGGTTCGTATCACGACTACTCTGGGGAGCCATGAACAACGACCTCCCTGTTTGGCATAAGACGGCAACTCAAGGGGGCATGACCACATGAAGCACTAAAAGATACCATGCTCCGGCTACCTCCAGCCCGGCTGGTTGGTTCTTCAAACGCCGCAATCCAGGCAACGCCGGCCGGTTTTAACAATTGAAGGCGTTTTGCCGCCGAGGGAGAAACCACTCTTTCCGGCAACATGCAAGATGGCCAAAAAACCGGCATTGCCCCTTTTGGGCAATTTGGGGCATGATAGGCCGTCGTCCCCTTACGGTGGTCCGCCCGGTGTGATTTGGCCGGGGGCCAGAAACGTCTCATGCACGGAGGTGTTGCGGTGCGCCGGAAGCCACGATTCCCCTGGGCACTGATTCTGGCGGTTTTACTGCCCCTGGCCGGGTGTTCCGAAACGGCCCCTCCGGCGGAAACCGGCGGCTCTGCGCAAGCCAAAGCCGACTCGGCCCAGACGGCCTCGGATGGCCACTCGCCGGGGGACTCGGCGTCGGTTTCTTCTGCGCCCCCCACGGCCGCAAAGCAGGGCGATTCGGCCTCGAAGGCGACTCCTCCCCGAAAGCCCCGCGTGGAAATCCAGACCGACCTGGGTCGCATCGTGCTGGAGCTGGAGCCGGAAAAAGCCCCGCTGACGGTGGATAACTTCCTCCGCTACGTCCAGCAGGGTTACTACGATGGCACGGTGTTCCACCAGGTGTTTCCCGGCTATGTGGTGCTGGGCGGGGGTTACACTCCGGAACTGAAAGAAAAACCAAGCGGCGTGCCCGTGCGCAACGAAGCCGACAACGGGCTGCGCAATCTGCGAGGCACGGTCGCCCTGGCCCGGGACCCCCGAGTCATCGACAGCGGCTGTTGCCAGTTCTTCATCAACCTGGCCGACAATCCCCAGTTGGACCACCAGGGCCAGGAGCCGGAAAAGTACGGCTATTGCGTCTTCGGGCGGGTAATCGAGGGGATGGACGTCGTGGACCGCATCGCCCAGGTGCCCACCAAGCAGCAGCAAGTCCAACGTCCTGCCCCCGATGCCCAGCAGGTGAACCAGGTCAACATGGTCACCGAGACGCTGCCGGGAGTGCCGGTCAAGCCGGTTCTGATTCGCCGCATGCGGGTGCTCAAGTAACGGGCAACCGCGCTGGGGCGGATGGGCTTTGCTCCATCACCGCCGCTGGGAACGCCCCCATTGGTCCATCATCGCCACGCGGCGGAGCACTTCCGGGGCGTAGTGTTCCGGCTGCTGCTCGAACTTGCGCAGGGTCTGTTCGTTGGCAAACAGATAGATCCGCCCCTGGTAGAACACGCCGTGGCGACGCTTGCCGGGCACCAGATGGCCCTGTTCCAAGTAGCGGACCACATCGTAACCGGAAAGCACCGGAGCGTAGCCTTCCGGGTTCTGCCAGAAGCGTTCCTTCTCCTTCCGTCCGGCAAACAGGTACAACTGGCCGCGGTGACGAACACCGAACCGGGGGTCCCCCGCCACCCAGCGGCCTTGTTCCACTAAAGTTACCACACAATAGCCATCCAGAGCCAGGGGCCAGGGCAAGCGCCCGCGACCCGCAGCAGCCGGCGGCGTGCCTGCTGGGCCACGCAGGCTCGGACCGGACGAAGCAGCGACAGGCCCGGCAACGGCGGCCTGGGCGTATCGCCGTTGCGGCGGCACCACCGCGCCGGCGGCTCCGGCGGCCGGGAAGCCCATCGGACGCGAGGCGGCCGGCACGCTCGGTCCCGGGAGAGCCGCAACACCAGGCGCCTGCTGGCGGGGTGCTGGACGGGGAGAACCGGCCAGCAGCGTCTGCGGCGGCTGAACCCCCGCACGGCGGGCAATTTGCACCAGCTTGCTGCTGTAGCCTTGTGGGGAAGCGGGGCTGATCGTCTGGCCCACCACCTGCCCGCTGGGCGTGATAATCACGTCGTAGGGAATCTGCCGCACGCCGTAGCGTTTGGCCAGTTCCGGGTGTTGGTCGATATTGATTTTCACCGGCACGAAGTAGCTTTCCACCGTGCGAGCCACCGACGGGCGAACGAACACCGTCTTTTCCAACCGGCGGCACGGACCGCACCAGGGAGCCCAAAAGTGCAACAGCACCAGACGGTTAGTCTGCGAAGCCAACTGGCGGGCCCGCGCCACGTCGGCCGTCCAGCCGATGGCCTCCTTGGCCAAAACGGCCTGCGGCGCGGCCACGGCCACCAGCAACACCAGGGACAAGAACCGCGCGGACATACGCTTTCCCTCGGATGAAAGCACGGCGGAAGCCAATCTGTTTGCTAACAGTATCGGTCGAATGCGTCGTGCAGATTGGGCAAAACGGAACGCCGCCGGGATTCGCTTCCGCGAAGGCTCCCGGCCGCCGTTTTCTTGTTGCGGAAGGAGCAGATTGCAGAAAAGCGGAGTGCCCACGGGGGCAAAGGCCCGCTTCCTGCGTGCTAGCACGGGAAATGCCGCGGAAGGCAAATCGGCTAGCAAGCCGAAGGCATCGCTGCCAGAGGCAGCGAACCCAGCCAAGACTCTTGGGGCACACCAGCGGAGAGTTCGGCTCGCCGGATTGCCGATAACGGGCTGCCGATTACGAGTACGAGCACGAGCACGAGTAGGAGCACGAGCGCGAGTGCAAACGCTTGTATTTCCGCTGGAGCGGAAGCTCCCCGCGCAAGGCGCAGGACGCAAGACCTTCTGGAGC
>WFOE01000074.1 GCA_015488215.1 Planctomycetales bacterium | reverse complement strand
GCTGGTGATCCTGGGGGGGCCGAGCAGCTTCGGGGCCGGAGGGTGGGCCGACACCCCGCTAGAGGAAGCCTCCCCGTTGTGGTTCCGGATTCGTAACGTCCGCGTGGTGCCCAAGGGGGCGCTGGCCATCATCCTGCACGCTTGCGAAACGCCCCAAGGCAACTTCTGGGAAAAAAAAGTGGCCGAAGCGGCCATCCGCGCCTTGGGCTACAACGACTACTGCGGCGTGCTGGAATGGAACGGCAAAGAACGGTGGCTTTGGCCCGGAGGATTGGTTCCCGTGGGACCCAATCGCAACATGATGCTGGCCAAGCTGGATCGCATGCAGCCGGGCGACATGCCGGATTTCGACACCACGCTGAAGCTGGCCCTGATGGGTTTCAACCGCCTTCGGGACGCGGCAATCAAGCATACGATTATCATCAGCGACGGCGATCCCACCCCGGCCAGCAACGGCGTGCTGCGTGCGTTTCGGACCGCGGGAATTACCATCTCCACGGTGGCCGTGGCCGCCCACGGTCCGGCCGGACATCGCGAGCTGCGGCGGATCGCCCGCTTCACCGGCGGCAAATACTACCAGGTGCGCAACAACCGGGCGCTGCCCCGTATCTTTCAGAAGGAAGCCCGGCAGCTTTCCCGCCCCCTGGTGTACGACCAACCTCCGCCGATGCTGCCGCGGATTACCTATCCGCACGAGATGCTCCGCGGCATCACCGGCGTGCCGCCTGTGGAAGGCTACGTGCTGACCCGAGTGAAGGATAACCCGCTGGTGGAAGTTTCGCTCATGCTCCCCCGGCCCCCGGACCGGGACAACGCACTGCTGGCCAGTTGGACTTACGGGCTGGGCCGCGTGGTCTGTTTCACTAGCGACGCCGGGCGGCGCTGGACCACCCGCTGGACCGGCTGGGAAGGCTACAAGAAGTTCTTCGGCCAGATGGTCCGCTGGGCCATGCGGCCCGGCAAGACTTCGGCCCACTTTACCACCACCGCCCGCTACGACCAGGGGCAGATCGAAGTGGTGGTCACGGCGCTGGATACCGACGACGAGTTCATCAACCAGTTGAACATCGTGGGCAAGCTGGTGGCCCCGGACGGCAAGAGTCGCGACTTCCAGCTCCGGCAGGTGGCGCCGGGCCGGTACGTGGGACGGATTCCCGCCCAGGACCAGGGGAGCTACTTCCTGGTGATGAGTCCCGGCGAAGGCCACCAGGTGCTTCGGGCCGGGGTGAACATTCCCTACTCGGCCGAGTTCCGCCGCCGCGAAACTGACGAAGCCCTGCTGCGGCAACTGGCCTCAATCGCCCCGGAAGGGGTGCCGCCGGGCCGATTCGCTTACCTGCCGGAAAACGAACAGGAGATGGAACGGTTCCTGCAAATCAATCCCTTCCGCCGCGACCTGCCCCGGGCCCAACGCCGCCAGGGGCGATGGTACTGGTTTGCCCTGGCCGGGCTGTGCCTGTTCTTTGCGGACGTGCTGATTCGCCGCGTGCATATCGACCTAGTGGCCCTGGTCCGGCTGGCCGCTGGCTGGTGGCGCCGCTGGCGTCATGGGGAGGAGGCCCCGCAGGAACGGACGCTTGAGCGGCTCCAGCGCCGCAAGGCGCAGGTGAGCCGACAGCTTCGTCCCCAGGCCGCGGTACGCTACCAAGTGCAAGACCTGCCCCCGGAAGAAGCGCAGCCGGTGGAAGAATCCCCACCGACAGAGGCCACCCCCGCGGAAGAAAAGTCCGCGGCCGAACCCGACCAGGCAAGCGAAGAACACACCCGGCGGCTGCTGGAAGCCAAAAAGAAACTGTGGAAACGGCGCGGCGGCCCGGAAAACTAGCACCTGTGGAATCGAACACCCCAGCCGAGGAACTGCTATGAGCACTGCCGAAAGCATGCAACAACGGGCCGAGGAGTTCCGCTCCCGCTACCAGGCGCTGGTGGAGCAGATCAGCCGCGTAATCGTGGGCCATCGCCAGGTGATCGACGGCGTGCTGACCTGCTTGTTCGTCGGCGGGCACTGCCTGCTGGAAGGGGTACCGGGGCTGGGCAAGACCCTGCTGGTGCGCACGCTGGCCCGGGTGCTGGACCTGGAGTTTTCCCGCATCCAGTTCACGCCCGACCTGATGCCGGCCGACATCCTGGGCACCAACATCATTGCCGAAACGCCCGAGGGGCGGCGGGAGTTCCGTTTCCACCGCGGGCCAATCTTCACCCAAATCTGCCTGGCCGACGAGATCAACCGGGCCACGCCCAAGACCCAATCGGCCATGCTGGAAACGATGCAGGAAGGGAGCGTGACCGTGGCCGGCAAACGCTACGAACTGAAACGCCCCTTTTTCGTGCTGGCCACGCAGAACCCGATTGAACAGGAAGGAACCTATCCGCTGCCCGAAGCGCAACTGGACCGGTTCTTCTTCAAGCTGATTGTCGGCTATTCCTCGCGCGAGGAGCTGGCCACTATTTTGCAACGGACCACGCAGAACGTGCAGGTGGAACCGGCCCGGGTGATGGACGGCCAGGAAATCCTCCAATGGCAGCAGTTCGTCCGCGAAGTGGTGCTAGCTCCCCACGTGGAAGACTACATCGTGCGGCTGGTCCTGGCCACGCACCCGGGCGGCAGCTACGCTCCGCCGGTTACGAACCAGTACCTGCGCTGGGGCGCAAGTCCCCGCGGGGCGCAGGCGTTGGCCCTGGCCGGCAAGGTACAGGCACTACTGGGAGGGCGATACAACGTCAGCTTCGAAGACGTGCGGCGGGTGTGGCTGCCGGCGATGCGCCACCGGGTGCTGCTGAACTTCGAGGCCCAAGCCGAAGGCGTGCAAACCGACGAGGTGCTTACGCAGATTCTGGACCAGGTGCCCGAAAAGGCCGAAGAACAAGCGGCCTGAACCCGGCAGCATAGGTGCCGCATCGGGGCGGCAAGCGTCTCTGCGGCCCGGTTCGCCGTTTTGTGTTGTTACGCTTGTTCTTGCATCGGAGCGGAAGCTCCTCGCGCAAAGCGCAGGACGCAAGTCGCAAGCCTATTCCTGCTCGGAGCGGAAGCTCCTGCTCAGGACACAAGACTTCTCCAAGTCGGCGGCTCGCCGAGCGCCGGCGATTCGCCGCATTGCCGATTCGCGAGTGCCGGCGCGAGCTGCCGAGTACGAGCACGAGCGTTTGTTTGTCCGCTGGTGCGGAAGCACCGCGCAAGGCGCACGGCGCAAGCCGCAAGCCCATTCCCGCTCGGTGCGGAAG
>WFOE01000073.1 GCA_015488215.1 Planctomycetales bacterium | reverse complement strand
GCAAGTTGACGGTATTGCCCGGCGGCGAGTCGAGTAAATTTCGTCGGCCGAAGCAACGGCGAGCCGGGAACGTTAGTTCCCGGAGAAGAAGAGCAAACAAGCACCGGTTCTCCGGTTGCTCCGCGAGTTGACACTCGCGGCTCGCCGGATGCGCGACAACGTGCTAACACTCACAACCGACGAGCCGCCGACTTCAGTCGGCGGAGGACGGCAGGGCCGTTGGCCACTGGGAGCTTCCGCTCCAGTGCAAGAACAAACGCTGATTCTCGCACTCGGCGAGCCGGGAGCGTCAGCTCCCGGAGAAGAAGTCATAGAAAAGCGTTTCCTCTTGCCTCCCCGGACTTCAGTCCGGGGCTCGCCGAAGCGCTGAGTAGACTCCTCTGCTGCTGTGTCTGAGGACTACTGCTGGCTGGGTGCTGTGTCTCGTAGAGGTTGATCCGGCGGCACCTGGCGTCGCTCATGGCTGCCGGAGCTTGACCAGTTGCAGCCCGTCCACCACTACGTAGCCGTCGGTCCCTTCGGTCCGCACCACCACGGCCACTCGCTGGCCTTTTTTCAGTTGCAACCGCAACAGGGGTTCGAACACGTCGTAATGCTGCGGTTTTTTGCGCTGGTTGACCTTCACTTGGCGTTTGAATCCGTCGGTGAGCACTTCCACCGGCACGCGGCTAGCCCGATTGGCATGGGCCGAATAGCCCAGCCGCAGCTCGTAGTAGCCGTCCTCGGGCACCACCAGCAGAAAGCGAGCCGCTTTGGTCCCTTTGCCGTCGTTGCCGTCGTGCCGGTAGCCGGTTCCCAGAAACGGCCAGACGGTGTTGCTGTGGGCCCAGTGGCCCTCAAACGTGGCCCGGTGCTCATCCAGCACGATCCCGGGCAACTGGCCCGGCAATACCCGTTTGGGGCCCGGCGGACCTGTCCAGCGGAGCAACTGGCCGTCCTTCTCCAGTCGGCGTCGGAGCAGCTCGTAGGGCAGCTCTTGCACGGGCAATTGCCGCTGGGCGGCCAGCACCGCGGCCGTGGCGGCCGACTGGCCCAGGATCATGAACACCGGCTCCATGCGAATCGACCCGTAGGCGATGTGCGAAGCCGAAACGCAAACCGGCACCAGCAAGTTGGTGCATTCGCCCCGGCGGGGGATGATGCTGCGGTAGCTAATCCCGTAGGGAGCAAAGCCATGGATTTGCACGTCGCCTTCGTTCTGCACGGTGCCTTGGGGCGTGATGTAGCGCTGCACGTTGTGGGAATCCATGCCGTAGGAGGCCAGTCCCACGCTGTCTTTTGCCACCCGCGTGCCGAAGCAGTTGTGTTCGGTCATCACGTAATCGGAAACCATGCGGCGTGCCTCGCGGATGTAAAGCTGCGGGGACCAGCCGCCGTATTCGCGAAACTCGTCCCGGCACAACGCCCAACGCTGGCAGTAGTCGCGCACCTTCTTGGGCACCCGGGGGTGGTTGGCCAGGGTCCACATCAGCCCCATCTGGTAACGCAGATGGCGGCGGACGATCTTTTCCCGCGTGGCGTAGTCGGCTTCCGGATACTGGTAGTTGGCCCCGATGTAGTCGGTGGAAAAGGCCCCGTTGTTGTTTGTGTCGGTCTTGCGGTTGGGCACCAGCAGCACGCTCAAGGGAAGGCGGTGGTCGCCGGCTTCGAAGTTACGCAACAGCAGCTCGTACTCCAGCGGGTCGTAGTCGGCCGGCTTGGGCCACGGGCGGCGGTTCTCCGGCACGTCGGTCATGCACATGCGAAAGCAGTAGGCCTGTACGCGATGGTCCCCTTGGCCTTCCTCGCCGGGAGGGTCGCCGTGCACCCCGGGCAGCAAGCCGCTTCGGGGATCGCCCGGCACCCGATAAGGGCTCACCGGCACCAGAAAGCGGTGGTTCTTCACGTTTTGCAGCTTCTGCACGCCGTTGTAGGTTTCGCCGTACTGGGAGTTGGGCTCCCGGCCCACGGTGTAGCTCACCCCGGCGGCGGCCATCAGGTCGCCTTCGTAGGTGGCGTCGAT
>WFOE01000072.1 GCA_015488215.1 Planctomycetales bacterium | reverse complement strand
TGTCGTCTCGGGCGAAAAGCCGTTCGGCGCCGGTTGGGCATGTTTCACGTGAAACGGCAACTACAAAAACTGGGCAATCCTTGGTCTTGCCGCCAGGTTGTTCCCCGCTGCCCTGCGGAAGAGTGGCTCCGGGACTTACCGCCTGCGAGGCCGCCCCGCCCGGGCAAGCCCGCGAGAGCCGAGCGGGTCAGCGGTTGGAGGATTCTTTGTACTTGGGTTTTTCGGCCAGGGTGAACACGATGACCCGTTCGCCGGTCTTGGTGCTGATGTCGGTATGGATGCTCACTACCGGCACGCCGAGGATATCTTCTACGGCCGATTCCAGCAGCGGGCGGCCGAAGTCCAACAACTGCTGCCGCACCTGCTTGAGCAGGTAACGGCCCCGTTCCTGCGAGGCGGCCAGCCGGATTTCCGCCGGGGTCAGTACCCCCTTGAGCCGCACCAGGACCAGATCCTCCAGCAGGAAACACTTGGTTTCCACCGGCCCCCGGCCCATGTACTCCTTCTCGAACTGGACAATCATCCGGCAGATTTTCGCTTCCAGCTCGCCTCGGGTTTTCATGGGCTGGCTCTCCCGGGATATTCTGACGCGGGCACTCTCTGGGGCGCTGGACTGTGGGGACGGTGCGACTGCCCCTCTCCTCAAGCCAAGTATAAGCCGCACCGGGCCGCAGGAGCACCGGAAACCGCGTGCAGTGGCCGGAAGGTGCACTTTCCCCTTCGAGTTTTCTCCGCCCGGGGCTGGCAAGGCTGCCCGGGGGATCGACCGCTCCCCCGGCGCATAAAAAAACCGGGCGCGGCGTCCACCTGCGCCGCACCCGGGAAAACGTCCGTCGCAGAAAAAGAACCTGCCGGCCGGTTAGATGAACGGAGTCACGCCCGGCATGGCCACCGGCGGCACCGGCACGTCGGCATCCATGGAGTATTCTTCCGGTCCCAGGCGTTCCTTGCTCCCCAGCGCCTGTTCCCAGGTGAGCTTGCGGCCCGTGTAAGCCGACATCCGGCCCATGATGGCCACCATCGTGCTGATGGTCATGTAACGGCCGTTGTTGATGGGCTTTCCTTCGCGGATGGCCTGGTACAGGGCCTGGTGCTCGTTGACGTACATGCTGGGCTTGGGACCGCGATAGCGCCAGATGACCTTGCCCTTGCGGTCGGTGATGGTGTGCCGCAGCACGTTGCAGAAGCCCTTGGTGCCGATGAAGTAGTCGTTCACGTCGCGATCGGTGCCACTTTGCTGGCGGCAGTAGGAAAACATCTTGGTGCCGTTGGCAAACTCGTAGCAGACGGCAAAGTGGTCGTAGATGTGGCCGAAACGGTTCGGATCAGTCCGCACCTGGCGGCCACCGGTGCCCACGCAGTTGATTGGGGCCTGGTCGTTCATGCACCAGATGCCTTTGTCCAGGCTGTGCACGTGCTGTTCGACGTTGTGATCGCCGGAAAGCCAGGTGAAGTAGAGCCAGTTGCGGAGCTGGTATTCCATTTCGCTCCAGTCGGGCCGGCGAGCCAGACTGCGCAGGTAACCGGTGTTGTAGACTTCGTGGATGGCCAGCACGTCGCCGATCATGCCGTCCAGCACCCGCTTCATCGTCTCCCGCACTCCGTAGTCGTAACGCCAGCAGAGCCCGGAGACGATCGACAGTCCCTTCTTTTCGGCCTGTTTGACCGTTTCGAACACGCTGCGCACGCCGGGAGCATCGACGGCCACCGGCTTTTCGGCGAACACGTGCACGCCCTTTTCCACGGCGGCTTTCAGGTGCTGCGGGCGGAAGTGCGGCGGGGTGGCCAGCAACACCACGTCCACGCCCGAGTCGAGCACCTTCTGGTAGGCATCAAAGCCCACGAAGCAGCACTCCTTGGTCACGGCGAATTGCTGCTTGTGCTTGGGATGCTGCTGAGCCCAGCGCTGAAGGTTCTTGTAGGAGTTTTGCAGCTTGTCCTCGAATACGTCGCCCAGGGCCACGATGCGGACATGGGGATCGGCCAGCATGGCGTCGCGGGCGGCCCCGGTGCCGCGTCCGCCGCAGCCAATCAGGCCCACGCGAATCACTTCCTGGTTTTTGGCGTGCACGCCGCGAGGGACTACCAGCGTGCCCAGCGCTCCGGCGGCCATTCCGGCCACGGCCGTGGTTTTGAGAAACTCGCGACGAGCCGAGGACGGTTTCTTTTCGGCAGCTTGCGTCATGACGATGTTCTCCTTGCAGGGGGCAGGAAACGATTCGAGGCGGGAAGGAATCGCGGCTCCCGACGCGCACCCTGGCCGAACACGACCTGTTGCTGGCAAGCAATCAGTGCGCGCACGCGAAGGCGGGACGCTGCAGTTACGAGTATAACACCCCCGGAGCCGAGGACCAAATGCCGATTGCACTCCCCGTCTCCGCCGGGCCATAATTTCCTCTGGATGTTCGCAAGGCGGTATTCGGCTCCCTCGCGGGGCGACGCCTTTTTAAACCCCGCCGCCGGTATTCCTGTCATGTTGGGAAGCAAGCCGCTGGCATGGGAACTTCCGGGATCTTTTCCCCGGTTATCTCGGCCCCCCGTGGTCGAAGCCACCGTGGTGCTCAGCGCCAGGCCGCAGCGGTGGGATGCTTCCCTGTGCGGAAAACTGGCCGAAGCAGTCGCAAAACACGGTTTTGAAGTGACCGCTACTCCTTCCGATTGTTCCAATCCCCAGGAGGCAGCGGACGCCCCCAGCTTGCTTGCGGGCACACGCGACCCACGTTTGGTTCTCCGCTTCGGTCCCCAGGGAATGCAGCTTAGCCACCTGGCTCCCTATACGGACTGGGGTACGTTGAAGACCCATTTGCTTGCGGTATGGGCCCCTTTCGCTACGCTGGCGGCACCGGCTTCCATCGACCGGGTGGAGGTGCGTTTTGTCAATCGGGTTTATTTCGGCGACTTGGCAGAGCTTCAACGTGCTTGTCCCGCGGCTTGCGCGATTCCCGCCGCGTTGCTACCGGCTGCCAGGTGCCACGCGTCGGCTACGGAGCTTGCCGTCCAAGAAGCGGAGTATTCGCTTCGCGTGCTGCTGGACGTGCGCGCAGAAGCCGAGCGGTTGCGGCTGTTGCTGATGCCGGAAGCCGGCTGCTCGGCCCAGCTTCCCGCGGACGACGTGGAGCAGCTTGAGCGGGTGCTTGAGCGCATGCGATATTTGAAGAACAAGGCGTTCTTTACTTGGTTCAGCCGGCAGGCCATTGAACAGTTTGCAGTCGAGAAACCATGATTGCCCAGGCCAGGCTCACCCCCGAGTTCCGCTTACTGGAACAAACCCAGCAGGCGATGCGGGAAGCGTTCGCCCACTCGTACACCGTGGGAATGCAAGCGGTTCTGGACGAGCTGGAACAAGTGTGGCAAGAGTGCCGCCGCAAGGATTGGGACGGACAGGGAGCCCGTCCCTTGACCGGTCGGGCCAAGGAAGCGGCGATCGAGTTCCTGAAAGCCTTTCCGCCCGGGACCGCCGCTCCCGAAGTGGGAGCCGATCCCCTGGGATATTTTTCCTTTTCCTGGATGCCGCGTCCCGGCTGGGCTTTGTCGGTGGCTGTTACTCCGCAGCGGGAACTGGAATACGCCGTGCTGCTGGGTAGCCAGCGACATTGCGGCCGCTTGCCCTTTTACGGCGAACTGCCGCCGGAGCTGGCAAAGTGGCTGGAAAAAGTAACCGGCAATGTTTGAGTTCGAGCATGTTCCCCCGGTGGAACTAGACGAAACTGTCGCTCGCTTTCTGTTGAGCCGCGGGCAGTACAGTCCTGGCAAAGGGCGGGCGAAGCCCGACGCGTTTCTTCCGCCCCCCTCGGGAAGGCTCTCCGTTACCCGGCACCGCCAGGCCACCCCGGAAGAGCTGTGGGCAGAAGGCCGCTACGTAGCCCGGGTACGCCAGCGGCGACTCTACGGTAGGGCCGACCTGCCCGTCGGTGCGGCAGCGGCGCAACGCCTGCTGGTGGTCGCTTCTCCTCTGCGCCGGACCGACGGACCGGATAACCCCAACCATGCCGACATTACACAGTGGGCTCCCGGCCGCGAGCAGCAGCGGTTGCAGGCGTTACAGTTGGCCCTTGCGGCCTCGCTGGTGGTTTTGCCGCGGTGATCAGGCAATCAGCTCCCGGATTACCCGGCCGTGAATGTCCGTAAGGCGGAAGTCCCGCCCGGCCCAGTGGTAAGTGAGCCGCGTGTGATCGAACCCCAGCAGGTGCAGCACCGTGGCGTGCAGGTCGTGCACATGTACGGGGTTTTCCACGGCGCGGAAGCCGAACTCGTCGGTCGCCCCGTAAACCTGCCCGCCCTTGACCCCTCCGCCGGCCAGCCACATGGAAAAGCCCCAGTGGTTGTGGTCGCGGCCGTTGACCTTACCGGCGTTGGCCCCGGCCTGGGGCAGTTCCACCGTGGGCGTGCGGCCGAACTCGCCTCCCCAGATGATGAGCGTCTCCTCGAACAGCCCACGCTGCTTCAAGTCGTCGATTAGCGCGGCGATGGCCCGGTCTACCTGTCCGGCCAGTTGGCGATGGCGGATTTCGATGTCGTCGTGGTTGTCCCAGGGCTGGCCCGCCCCGTGCCACACTTGCACGAACCGCACGCCCCGTTCGATCAGCCGCCGGGCGATGAGCAGTTGCCGCGCCTGCACGCTGCGTCCGTATTTTTCCAGCACGTGCTTCGGCTCGCGGGAAACGTCGAACGCCTCGGCCGCTTCGGCCTGCATGCGGTAGGCCAGCTCGTAGCTTTGGATGCGAGCTTCCAGCTCGGGGGCTTCGCCTGCTTGTTCCAAATGCTGCTGGTTGAGCTGCTGCAACAGGTCCAGTTGCCTTCGCTGGGCGGAGCGGTCCAGGGCCGGGTTGCGGATGTAGGCGATCAGCTTCTGGATATCGGTGTGTTTGGTGTCGATGTAAGTGCCCTGGAACACCCCGGGCAGAAAGGCCGATTGCCAGTTCTGCGCTCCCACCACCGGATAGCCGCCGGGGCACATGGCGATGAAAGCGGGCAGGTTCTGGTTTTCGGTGCCCAGGCCGTAGGTGATCCAGGAGCCCATGCTGGGGCGGACCATCTGCCCGTGCCCGCAGTTCATCAGCAGCAGCGAAGGCTCGTGGTTGGGCACGTCGGCGTGCATGGAGCGAATGACGGCAATGTCGTCAATGTGCCGGGCGGTGTGCTGGAACAGCTCGCTGACCTCGATGCCGCTTTGCCCGTACTTTTTGAACTTGAACGGCGAGGGGAACGCCGCCCCGGTCTTGCGTTCCGTGCGCAGGTTGGGCACCGGAAGCATCTTGCCGGCGTATTTGTTCAACGCCGGTTTGGGGTCCCAGGTGTCCACGTGCGAGGGGCCGCCATTGGCAAAGATGTGAATCACCCGCTTGGCCCGGGCGCGAAAATGCGGCGGTCGCGGGGCCAGAGGATTGGCCGCCGCTTGGGCTTGTTCTTCCTGCAGCAGCCCGGCCAGCCCCAGCATGGCAAAGCCCATGCCGCTTCGGGCCAGCCACTGCCGCCGGGTCCAAAGCGCCGGGGGAACGGAGTCGGATTGCCGGTGCATCGTCGCTGCTCCTCTCAAGCGTGCGGTGTTTCGGTCTGCTTCAGGGTGGCCGTTTTCTTGTTTCTTAGCGCCGGTGAGCCGCCGACTTTAGTCGGCGGAGGTGTGAAGGTGTGCGGGCTTGGGGGCGTGAGGGATGCCCCCGCACCAAGGCAGGAATCAGCGTTGGTTCTTGCAACCGGCGAGCCCCCGACTTTAGTCGGGGGAGGAGAGTAACAGCGAGCGTTTTTCGGCACTCCCCGGACTGAAGTCGAAGTCCGCGGCTCGCCGTTTGCGAGATTCTGCTTCGTCGCTTGTCCAACTCCACGCTGGTACAAATCCACGCCTCCGGCTGGTACGAGTCGGCGTTGTTCTCACATCGGTGCAGAAGCACCTCCTTTTGGCTCCCCGGGCCTCCGCGCTCTCGGTGGCCAGGCGCTACGGAATAAATGCAAACTCGTTGCTGCAAAGGAGCACCTGGGCCAGTTGCTCCCACGGGCCGAGCTTGGCCTTGCCTGCGGCGGCTTGGCGGAGAAACTCCTGGCACAAGCGGCTTTCTTCCGCCCGGGGCTCGCGACCCAGGGTGAGCAAAAACATCCGCCGGAGCCGCTCGGGACCGGGGAGCCGCTTGACGTCTTCGCGGGCAGCCAGGGCTTTGGCCTGCTGGATGACAAAGGGGCTGTTCATCAGGAATAGCGCCTGCTGCGGCACGGTCGTCTGCGGCCGCTTGCCGGTGCTCTGGTCGGGATTGGCGATATCGAACCCCCGAAACAGTCCCGGCAGGTCCTGCCGGTCGATGAACGCATACACGGTGCGCCGCAGCACGAAGGGCTGTTTCAGGATGTCCACGCTACGGCCACCCATCGTCTGGTCCATCCGCCCGGTAACGTAGATGAGCGAATCGCGCAGGGCTTCCCATTCCAGGCGGCGGCGATTCATCCGCCAGAGCAGTTCGTTGTTCGGGTCCACGCGGCGGCACTCGGGACGGTCGGTCGTCTGCTGACGATATGTGGCCGAAAGCATGATCGTGCGATGCAGCCACTTGAGCGACCAGCCATGCTGCACCAGCCCCCAGGCCAGGTAGTCCAGCACGTCGTGCTGCAAGGGCCGGGGCGTGCGCACGCCGAAATCGCTCGGCGTGGCCACCAGCGGGCGGCCGAAGTGGTGCATCCACACGCGGTTGACAATCACCCGCGCCGCCAGCGGACTGGCCAGCACCGCCCGGGCCAGTTCCAGCCGGCCGCTGCCTTGGGTGAAAGGCTTGCGTTGCGGTCCGGCCACCATCCCCAGAAAACGACGCGGCACCGCTTTGCCCCGCCGGGCCGGATTGCCGCGAATGAACACTCGCGGCTGCACCGGCACAGGCCGGTCCTTGACGATCATGGCCCGAGGCGGAGCCCCTGGGTGCGTTACTTCCAACTGCTTGATCCGCTTTTGCAGTTCGCGGAAGCGGTTGCTGTCCGCCCGGTTCAGGTAGCGGAGAAGCTCGGCACGGGGAATCCGCACGGGACTTTCCGGCCCGAACAACACCCCGTGCAACTGCCGGTAAGCCGGATCGTCTTCGGCTACCTGGTCCAGGTCGCTTGGTTTGCCCTGGGCCTTACGATACACCGCCTGGAACAACTTTCCGTAGCGGGAAACCAGTTCCAGCTTGTGCGAGAACGGCCCGCCTGCAAGCAGGAACTTTTTCACCAGCGGGTTGAGCCGGCCCGGCTCGGTCCCCTCGGGAGCCGACTCCAACCGCTTCTGCAACACGGCGGCCTGCTGGGCCAACTGGTCCGGTTTCATCCGGGCCACCAGCACCAGCGGTCCCCAGACGGGATGCTCGGGCCGGGCCTGACCCAGCAAAAACTGCCGCCAGCGGAGAATGAGCCGGGGGCGAAGATCGTTCGGGTCAAGCGAAAACTCGGCCAGTTGCTTTTCCAGCAGCGGGTCTTTCTTGTTCCCAAGCACCTGGGCCAGATAGTCGCCCACGCGGCGGCGGGCGGCGTCCTGTTCCTGGCGAAGTTTCTGGTCGATGAACTTTTCCAGCTCCGCCCGGCGGCGGTCCAGCTCCTGCTTGAAGTTGGCGTACTCCGGCGTTTGCTTTGGCGGACCCAGCAGTGGCAGCTCTTCCGGTTCGTAACAACTGGCAAACACACCGTAAAGCGAGTAGTAGTCCTCCGTGGGAATGGGATCGTACTTGTGATCGTGGCAGCGGGCACACATGACCGTCAGGCCCAGCAGCCCGCGAGTGACCGCGTCGATCTGGTCGTCGATGTCCTCGTGCCGGTTGTTGTATTTGCGGCCCACGGTCAAAAAGCCCAAGGCGGCCAGGTCTTCCGGCCGATGGTCCGGCACCAGGTCGGCGGCCAGTTGCAAGGTGACGAAGCGGTCATAGGGCTCGTCCCGGTTCAGAGCGTCGATGACCCAGTCCCGGTAGGTGTAGGCGTAAGGATAGCGGCGTTCGCGGCCGAAGGCGTAGCCGCGGGTGTCGGCGTATCGGGCCACGTCCAGCCAGTGCCGCGCCCAGCGCTCGCCGTACCGGGGGGAGGCCAGCAGGCGATCCACAAGCCGCCGGTAGGCGTCGGGCTGCGGGTCGTTGACGAACGCTTCCACTTCCTCCGGCGTGGGCGGCACGCCCCAAAGGTCCAGCGTGGCCCGGCGAATCAGCGTGCGGCGGTCCGCTTCCGGCGAAGGGCTCAGCCCGTGCTGCTCCAGTCGGGCCAGCACGTAATGGTCCCACGGCTCCCGGGCCCAGCCGGATTGTTTCACCCGGGGACGCGGCGGTTCCCGCAGCGGCTGAAGCGCCCAGTGTTCTTTCAGGGCCTTCTCGAAACGCTGTTTCCAGGAAAGGGCGGGAGCCGTTTCGGACTTTTTCGTCTTGGGCCAGTACGCCCCCTGGCGAATCCACTGCCGCAGCAGTTCCACTTCGGCCCGGGCCAGTGGCTCTTCCGGGGGCATGGTTACTTCGTCCGGGTCTTTGCCCGCGACGGTAAGAAACAAGCGGCTTTTCTCCGGAGCCCCAGGCACCACGGCCGGGCGGCCGCTGTGACCGCCGCGGAGCATGGCCGCCGGTTGGTCCAGCCGCAGGCCGCTTTCCTGGGTTTCCGGCCCGTGGCATTCCCAGCACTTGTTGGCCAGCAAAGGGCGGATCTTGGTTTCAAAAAAGACTTCCTGCGCCTTGGTGGCAGAAGCCCCTTGGGCCCACGCACTCGGACTGCACGCGGCAGCGGCAAGACCCAGACAGCAGAGAACCGACAGCACTCGGCAGGAGAAGTTCATGGTGGGCAATTCCTGGCGAGGCGGGAAACTTGGGAGGGCAGGGCGGGGGGGAACACTCCCCACCCTACTTATTCTGTCGGCCCGACCCCAGTGCTGCAAGCAGAATCGCAGCTTCCCACCGGGCGCTGCTGCACCGGTGCTTCCGCACCAGAGGGCGTGGGGGCTTGGAGGCTTGGGGGGATGGCTGTCTCTTATACACAT
>WFOE01000071.1 GCA_015488215.1 Planctomycetales bacterium | reverse complement strand
CCTGTTCGCTCATCCGGTGCGGCAGGAACCGGCCACCGGACCAGTTGGCCGCTGCTAGAAGACCTGCCGCAGCCGACCCCTCGGCCGGAAAAAGCCCCGCCGACACAGCGGCAACCAGCCCCCCGGACCGCCGCCCCCGGCATGGCCTGGGCCGCGTGGCTTTGGGCCCTTTGGGCCGTTGGGGTGGCCGCGGCGTATCTGGGGCGTTTGCTTGCCTGGGCCGGTGTTTTTTGAACCTTGGGTTGCACTGCGCAGGGATGCTCGTTTCGCTTCAAGCCCTGGCTGCCTGGATGGTGCTGGTCCTGGCCGGCGTGGCTCCCGGTTGGGTCCTGGTGCGCTGGTTGCGTCTGGACCGACTGGATAATGTACCTCGCTGGACCTGGATGTTGAGCCTGGGTTGGCTGCTCTGGAGCGGCGTGCTGCTTGCACTTGGCCACCTGCGGCTGCTTGTGCCCGAGCTGCTTGCTCCGGCAGGCTTTGCTGCCGCCGCGGCGGGTGTTCTACTCGGAGTAAGGATGTGGGAGCAGCGGAAAGTGGACTTCACTCCAGCCTGGGCCACTTGCCCTCGGGATGAGTCGGGAAGAACAAAACCTCTGCCGACGTATCGCACCTTGGTTCCCGTGGTGTTTACTTGGGAACGGGCCGCGGGAGTGGCCGTGATGGTAGCCGCCGGATGCGTAGCCGGGCTGGCCCTGGTCGCCGCCCTGGCTCCGCCCACGGCTGGTGATGCCCTGTGCTACCAACTGAACCTGCCCAAGCGGTTTCTGCTCCACCGAGGGCTCTACTACACGCCCTGGGACGACAACATCACCTATCCCCTGGTGGTTCAACTGTGGTACACCTGGGCAATGGCGCTTGGCCCGCCCCCTACGGCAACCCTGGTTCACTGGACCTGCGGGCTGCTGCTGGCTGGGGCCGCCTGGCATTTGGGAGGGCAGGTGTTGGGGCGGCGATGGGCCCACTGGCCGGCCGCACTGGTGTTGCTGGTACCCGGGGTGGGAAACCAGATGACCGTGCCGCTCAATGATCTGCCGCTGGCGGTTTACGCCACACTGGCTCTGGCCGGATGGCTGGAACTGCTGCGGCCGGAAAACGCCGGCGGAAGCTGGAGTGTTGCCACGGGACTTGCCGCCGCGGGAGCCTTGGGCGTGAAGTACGCCGCGGCGGTGCCGCTCGGGGCACTGGCCGGCGTGGCGGCGCTGGGACTTTTGCGGTTGCCGAATCGGGCTCAACTGGTGCGGCGCGGGCTTGGGGTGCTGCTGGTGGCCTTGCTTGCCGGCGGGTACTGGTATGCCCGGGCGACGTACTACCGGGGCAATCCCGTCTATCCGCTGCTGGCCGACCGGCTGGGCAGTGCGGTCACACCACCGAAACAGCGAGACAAAACGCCGCTGCCAGTGCGAGCCACGGCCATTGCGGCGGCTCCGTGGCAGATTACGTTCCGGCCGGAACGCTTCGGCGGCCGGGGGCACCGGCTGGGTGTATTGTTTCTGGCCCTGCTGCCCGCGGTGGTGCTGGTGCGTCCGCGTGGGCGTCGCCGGTGGCTGCTGGCGTATCTGGCCCTGTTCGCCCTGGGCTGGTTCGTGCTGCGGCAGAACTTGCGTTTTCTGCTGCCGGCAGTTCCGGCCGCGCTGGTTTTGGGCACAGGGGCACTGCTGCAGTTGAAGGCCGCTTCTCGCGTAGCGGCTTGGGCGCTGGTGTTTCTGCTGGCCGTGGCCGCCGCCGACGCGCTGGGCGGAGCAGCCAGAAAAACCGCGCGGACCTGGGCCGTGGCCTACGGAGTGCAGAGCCGGGCGGAGTACCTGGCCGCGCATGTGAGCTGGTATCCTGCAGCCCGGATGCTGCAAACCCAGGAGCAACCGGTGCGCATCCTCACCACCGACGTGCGTCTGTTCCCGCTGCCCGGCCGGGCGATTCGGGAAAGCGTCTATGCCAGGGTAACCGGCTATCATCGCCACTTGAGGCCCCAGGCGGCGCTGGACGCTTTGGTCCGAGACGGTTTTACGCATCTGCTCATCGCGGGCCAGGGACGCTCGGCCGCTCGGTTGCAGCGACTTTGCCGCCAGTGGCATCAGGCGGGCCAGGTGCGATTGGTGCTCGAAGGGAACCCGACCACTCCTGCGGAACAACCTTGGCAGCTCTGGCAGGTGTGTCCTGACCGGCGCTTTCCTGGTGGAAAGACCGCTGCGGGGCTTGTTGGCCACCTTCCCTAGGCCGGTTTCTTGCCTGGGAGAACAAAGTCGCGTTCGAGTCGGCCGAGCCGTTTTTTCCTGCCTTGTGGTGCCCGGGCCGCGGCGGTGTACACTGGAGGCGATTCCTCCCCTCCCGCGGTTTGAACAAGGTCATCGCGCTCCCTTGGTACTTCTGTTTGCTGAGAAACGGAAAAACATGTTGGCAAAGCTGAACTTTACCTGGCTGCTGGCGGCAGCGGGCATCGTGCTCTGGGGGGCCGGGCCGGCTGCGGCCGACGTGCCCGGGAAGGCAACCCGCCCCAACGTGATTCTCATTCTGACCGACGACCAGGGCTACGGCGACTTGCACGCCCACGGCAACCCGATTATTCGCACCCCGGAGATGGACCGCCTGTGGGCACAAAGCGTGCGGCTGACCAACTTCCACGTGGACCCCACGTGTTCGCCCACCCGAAGCGCGCTGATGACCGGGCGTTACTCCACCCGGACCGGCGTGTGGCACACGGTGATGGGCCGTTCGCTCATGGACCCGGACGAACTGACCCTGGCCGAAGTGTTCGCCGCCAACGGCTATCGCACGGCCATGTTCGGCAAGTGGCACCTGGGCGACAACTATCCGCTACGGGCCGAGGACCAGGGCTTTGCCCACGTGGTGCGCCACGGCGGTGGAGGCGTAGGCCAGACCCCGGACGCCTGGGGCAACGACTACTTCGACGACCGCTACTGGAAAAACGGGCGGCTCTTGCCGTTCGAGGGCTATTGCACTGACGTGTGGTTCCGCGAAGCAATTGCCTTCATCCGCCGGAACCGGGAGGAGCCGTTTTTCGTGTATCTGGCCACCAACGCTCCCCACGGCCCCTATCGCGTGCCGGAACGATACCGCCGCCCGTATCGGCAGCAGGGGGTGCCCGAGCCGATGGACGCCTTCTACGGCATGATTACCAATCTGGACGAAAACCTGGGCCGCCTGCGCCGCGAGCTGAAACGCCTGGGTCTGGAACGCAACACTCTGCTAGTCTTCATGACCGACAACGGCACGGCCGCCGGCTGGCGTCCCCGAGCCAAGCGGCCCCAGGCCCGAGGCTACAACGCCGGCATGCGCGGCACCAAGGGTTCCAACTACGAAGGGGGCCATCGGGTTCCCTGCTTTTTCTACTGGCCCGGGGGAGGATTGGTCGGGCCTCGGGATGTGGACCAACTGGCCGCCCATATCGACATCCTGCCCACGCTGGTGCAGCTTTGCGGCTTGCGCAAACCGCCGGGCCGGCCGCTGGACGGCGTTTCGCTGGTTTCGGCCCTGCGGGGCAACCGGCACGCGCTGCGCGACCGGGTGCTGCTGGTGCACTCGCAGCGGATCCCCTACCCGCAAAAGTGGCGGCGATTTGCCGTGATGACCCAACGATGGCGGCTCACCGCCCAGGACGAACTTTACGACCTGGAAAACGACCCGGGCCAGCGGCACAACGTGGCTGCCGAGTTTCCGGCCGTGGTGCGATTGTTGCGGCAGGAGTATCGGCGGTGGTGGGAATCGCTTCGCCCGGCGTTCGACCGCCCGGTGCGCATCCGCATCGGCTCGCCCCGGGAGCCGGTCACGGTGCTCACCGCCCACGATTGGCACTGCAAGACCCTGCGGGAATGTCCTTGGAACCAGGGGCTAATCGTCCGCGGAGTGCCCGGCAACGGGCCCTGGCTGCTTACCGTCGAGCGGCCCGGCCGGTACGAACTGCGGCTGCGCCGCTGGCCGCCGGACGTAAAAGGCAAACCGTTGGAAGGCGAACAAGCCACGGTGGAAATCGCCGGACAAAAGCTCCGGCAGCAGGTGGCGCCGCGGCAGGAGGTGGCCGTCTTTACCCTCTCGCTTCCGGCCGGTCCGACCCAGCTTCGTACCGAAGTCGTCCGCCCGGGCCACCCGCCGCGGGGTGCCTATTACGTGGTGATTCGCCGCCTGGGACCGGGTGATTGACGCTCCGGGGGATTCCTGTGAGCAAAAGCCTGTGAGCTAAAGCTGCCGCGTAGGCCAGCGATTCTATTGGGCGTTTCGGCGAGCCCCGGATTTCAGTCCGTGGAGGCAAGTAGAAACGTTTGCTCGTTGTTTTTCCTCCGCCAGCTAAAGCTAAAGCTGGCGGCTTGCCGATTGCGAGAATTGGCGATTATTCTCGCCCGGAGCAGAAGCTCCTCGCGCAAGGCGCAAGCCGCAAGCCGATTCGCGTCCCGGCGTGGAAGCTCCTCCCCAAGCCTCCACGCCCCAAGCCTCCATCCCCTTATGCTCTTCGCTTCGGCTCAGATGAACAGCGTGGCGCGGCTTTTCAGCGCATCGCCCAGGAAGGTCGCCACGCCGCCGAACTCCAGGTCGGGAATCAGCTCGTCGTCTTCGATGCCCATTACCTCGCGCGACATTTCGCAGGCCACAAGCCGCACGCCCAGGTCGCGGGCCAGTTGGAGCATTTCCTCCAGCGACGAGACGTTCTTCTGCTTCATCAGGCTGCGGAGCATGGCCGCCCCGGCGCCGAAGAAGTGCATCTTCGACAGCGGCAAGTCTTCCGGTCCCTTGGGCGACATCAGCGCCATGAGCTTATGCGGCAGCGACTTGCCGCCGAGCTTCTTTCCTTGCCGCAGGGCGTTGAGCCCCCAGAAGGTGAAGAACATGCTCACCTGCTGGCCCATGGCCGCCGCTCCGGTGGCGATAATCAGCGCGGCCAGCACGCGGTCCAGCTCGCCGGAGAAGACCACCAGCGTTACCCGGTCCTCGGGCACTTTCTTTTGGAGCTTTTCCAGCTTCTGCTCCAGTTCCTGCACGCGCTGCTGGAGCCGCTCCAGCGCGGCATGGTCGGCTGTGGTGGATGCGGACATGGTGGATTCCTCCTGAATTCTAAATGGATCGCTAAAACTCAAGCAGCCCCTATGGTATCGCCCGCCGGCGGCGAATAACGAGCCGGGAGCGTAAGCTCCCGGAGGCGGCAGCGCCGCTGCGAGCATCCGCACCGCGGCCAGAACGAGCGTTCATTCTTGCTGCCGGTTCTCCCCGGACTGAAGTCCGAGGCTCGCCGGGGAAGTCCGAAGCTCGCCGGGCCGGCGGTTTGGTTCCTGGCAAGCCGGGGGACTACTCGGTGCGTTTCAGGTAGTGCACGTACACGGTCTGCCCGTCCTGTTCGATGGTTT
>WFOE01000070.1 GCA_015488215.1 Planctomycetales bacterium | reverse complement strand
TCCCAAGACAAGCCTCCATTTCCGCGACGCCTTCACGCCCCTCAGGTCGCCGAGCCGCATCACTACTTCTCACTGACGGACTTTCCGGAGGGTGGGATTCGCCGGGCCACCACTCCGTAACGCTGTCCCTGCAACTGGGTGGTGCCGGCCATAATCTGCTTGCCGGCGGTCCAGAGGTAAAGGTCGAACGTCTGCTCGGAGTTGGCAAACTTGATTAGCAACCGCAGCCGGTGCGGCGTGGCCGCTTGCACTTTGCCGATGGCATCGAACGCCGTGCCGGTCTGTTGCGAGACGAACCGTCCCAGCACACTTCCCCGCTGGTCCACGCTCAACTCCAACCGGCCCCGGCGCCGCCCGTCGGCATCCAGGAGCCAGGTGCCTTGGAAGTCCCGCACGCGCACCTCGGGATGAGCCAGCGGGTCGTACTCCTCGCCGGACGTCTCGGGCAACCAACTGCGCTGCCAGGGAAAAAGCTGAGCTCCCCCGGCGGGCTCAAGCTGGCCGGAAGCACTCAGCCGCAAATCACCCCCCAGGCCCGAGGGGACCACCTGGCCCAGGTCCAAGTCGAACTCGAAGCCAGGGAAGAGCATCCGCTGGCGTCCCCGGGCCACCACCTGCTGGTTTTGCCCGGCCCGATAGGTCTGAAACCGCACGAGCATCAGCACTCGGAGCAACCCCTTGGGACCGCGGCGATAGCCCCAGTCCAGTTCCAGCTTGGCCCAGTTGCCCTGATCGGTTTTGACCACCAGCGCAGGCCCTTCGGCCCCGGGCAGGCGTTTCCACTGCCGCGACGCGGCTTCGGTGACAGCCGGGACCGGCTTGCTCTGCTCGGCCGCCCGACGCAGCCAGAACCCGTCGTGCCGGTCGAACACGTCCGCGGGAGCGGCACGGGTTCCGCTTTCTTGGGCTGCGGCTGGGAGCAGTAAAACCGGCAAGATCGATACGGCAAGCAGGATTCGGCGCATGAAAGGTTCCTTGCTCTGGCAGGTGTTTCGGCGGGGCGAGTTCATCACCCCAGCGTGGTTTTAGCCCAGGGTTCACCTTACCTTCCCGCGGCCGTGGAAGGCAAATTGTCGGTGGGGGAGGTTCGGATTGTTCCGCTGGTAGCGGCCGCGCCGAAACGCCAAACCCGGCAGGGCGTCGCGCGCTGTGGTGAAGTCTTCCCCCTGCCGCGGGCGAAAACAACCACTGGATGACGTTTCCTTATCCCTACCGCTGTGCCTGCACGGAGGACTGGCCGTGTTGTTGCAACCGCTTCTGGAGCGTTACCACGCCCGCAGCTTGCAAGAAGCCGTGGAACTGCTCGTTTCGCTGGAAAAAGCCCGACTGCCCGACGTGGTCCGGCGGATCGCCTCCTTGCCGCTGGCACAGGGTCGGGGCTATTTGTGGGCCGCGATGCGTGCCTTGCTGCGCAAACGCGTGCCGGCGGTGCTGGAACGGTTCCCGGAACTTGGCCCCTGGGCCGAGCCGCTGGTGCTGAACCGCAGCACGCAGGTGCTGGTTTCCCGGGGGCTGGCCATGCGGGTCAAGCAGCTTCCGGCCCACCGCCGGGCAGCCTGACCCTTGCCCACTCCGGCCGCACGGGATTCTACCGGCTGGCCTCTTTGCAGAGGCGGGCCGGTTTTTTGTTCGCGGGCTGATTGAAAAGCCTCCGGTGGACCTCTATAATCCGGCTCTTGTTTCCAACACCTCGAAGGTGCTTTATGTCCCGCGTCGCGCAACTCGTGTGGTTTGGGTGGACAGATGGAACATGCTCGCCGGTCGGCACGGTCCAGGGTGTGCTGGGCCACGGCTGAAACCGCAGAACTGGTCCTGGAACACCACATGGTGGTGTTGGACGCCAACCTTAAAAAACTGCTCGATCCGGAACAGAAACAAACGCTGACCGGCGCGTTGATCCGCGATTTGCTAACCACCTTGAAAATGGAGCCGCTCGGGGAGCTGAGCATCTACGACGCGGTAGACCTGCGGGCTCCCGGCTGGTCGTTCGTGCAGGCGATTACCACCAGCCACATCAGCGGCCATTACTTCGAAAAGCCCGGCCGGTTGCCCCACGTGCATCTGGACATCTACACCTGCAAGCCGCTTCAGTTCGAGCAGGTGCTCCGAGTGGTGGACCACCACCTGCATCTGGCCAATTGGGTCGGCACGTTCATCTGCCGCGACATGGACCTGGGCCAACGCCGCACCTGGGAACTCCAGGGCTTCGGCGGCGAGCTGCTGCATCGCTGGCCGATGGAAAACCCGCTGCGGCAGACCGAAGCCCAGGCACCCGGTTGACTGCAATGGGCCCCGGCTTCGTGCGTGCACAAGAAGAGCTGCCCAGTCTGTTCGATCTCGGCGTAAGTCCCAGCCGGGCCGCCGTCGTGGTCCTGCCCGTGCCGTGGGAAGTGAGCACTTCGTTCCGCCAGGGCACGGCCGAGGCTCCGCTGGCCGTGTTGCGAGCCAGTGTGCAGGTGGACCTTTACGATCCCTGGCTCGGCTCGCCCGAAGTGCACGGCATGGCCATGCTGCCGGTACCGGAACAGGTGCCCCGGTGGAACGCCCAGGCCCGGGAGGCGCTGACCCGCGGAGACACGGCCACAGTAGATCGCCTGGCCGCCAACCGGGACGCACTGCTGGAACAGCTTACCAGCCAGCTGCTGGCCCAGGACAAATGCCCCGTGGTGCTGGGGGGTGAACACGGGGCTTCGCTGGGGGCGATCCGGGCAGCGGCAGGCCGGGAACCCCTGGGCCTGCTGCAAGTGGACGCCCATGCCGATCTGCGCCCGCAGTACCAGGGTCTGGAAAGCTCGCACGCCAGTTTCGCCGCCCGGGCGCTCGAGCTGCCGGGAGTGACCCGACTTGTGCAAGTGGGCGTGCGCGATCTGTGCCGCCAGGAGGCCCAACGGGCGGCGGACGACCCGCGCATCTGCACCTTCTACGACGCCAAGCGGCCGGCGTGGCGGCTGGAACAGGTAATCGACGCGCTGCCCAAGCGGGTGTGGATTTCCTGGGACATCGACGGGCTCCAGCCGGCCTTGTGCCCCAACACCGGCACGCCCGTTCCCGGGGGGCTTTCCTGGCCGGAAGCCCTGACCCTGCTGCGGTTGCTGGTCGAATCGGGCCGCGTGATTGTCGGTTGCGACCTGTGCGAGGTGGTTCCCGAAGGCGGCAAGCGCCCCCCGGGCCAAGGGTGGGACGAAATCGTCGCAGCCCAGCTTCTCTATCGCCTCTGCGGGTGGATGCTGGTCAGCCGTGGGATTCACCGGCCCGACCCTCTGCCGGCCGAAGAATCGGCCACGGACGCCGATTCCGAAACCGGAACTTAAAGGAGCAATCTCCGGCGGCGAGCCGTTGGGCTCTTCCCCCGGGCAAGCCGCTTCCCGGCGTTGCCTCCGGGACGGCTCAACTGGTAGCTTGAAAGTAGCCTGATTGCATTGTTTGCCGGGCCGGCCCTTCCCCCCACGAGGACTTCCGCGATGTCCATGTTCGAGAATCCCCGCTTCCGCTGGCGGGAAACCTATTTCGTGCTCTTTGCGCGGCAGAACCGGCCCGCGGCCGACGTGGTGCAATCGGCTCTGGCCCGGCTCGACCCGGACTTCCGCATCGACGCGGTTCGCCTGGACGACCAGGGTGAGTTGGAATCGCTCACGCTGCTGGCCCCGGGAGCCTATTCCGCCCTGGACATCTGCTACCTGGAAGGCGAAGACGTGGTGGAACAAGTGCGCGAACTGCAACAGGAGCTGATGCACTCCACCCTGGCCAAAGAGGACCACGAGCGGTTGCGCACGCTGGCCGGTTGCGACGCCCGGTTCGACGTGTTGCACTTCGAAGAGGTGTGCGACGAGCAAGGCGAGGAAGTGGACGAAATGTTCGATCCCGGCGCTCTCATCCTGGTGCTGCAAGAGCTGTGCCGCTTGACCCAGGGCGTGGCCGTCGATCCGGCTTCGGCCACGTTCGTCACCTGAGTCGCTTGCCCCGGGTGGAGTCGCCGCCGTGGAAGGAGTGCTGGTGCTGAACAAACCGGCCGGCATCACCTCGCGCCAGGCCGTGGATTGTGTCCTCCAGCTTGCCCCCGGCACCAAGGCCGGCCACGCCGGCACGCTGGACCCGCTGGCCACCGGGGTGTTGGTCGTCTGCCTGGGTCGGGCCACACGGCTGATTCAGTACGTGCAGCAATTGCCCAAGCAGTACGAAGCCACCTTTCTGCTGGGCCGCCGCAGCGACACGCTGGATACCGAAGGGCAGGTGGAACTACTGCCCGAGGCCCCGCAGCCGACCCGACGGCAGATTGAGCAACTGCTGCCGCGATTCACCGGCCGGGTGCTTCAGACACCTCCGGCGTTTTCGGCCGTGAAGGTACGCGGCCGCCGGGCGTATGAACTGGCCCGAGCCGGAAAACAACCTCGCCTGAAACCCCGGCCCGTGGAAATCCACGAATTGCACCTGCTGGACTACCAGTACCCGGAACTGAAGCTGCGCATCGGCTGCGGAGCGGGCACTTACGTTCGCACCCTGGGGAGCGATCTAGCACAGGCCCTGGGGACCGCCGCCGTAATGAGCCGCCTGTGCCGCACCCGGGTCGGCTCGTTCCGGCTGGAAGAAGCCGTGGCGCCGGACGAGCTTGACGCGGAGACTTTGCCCCAAGTGGTGCTGCCGCCGCTGCGAGCCGTGGAGCATCTGGAATCCTGCGAGCTTTCGCCCGAGCAGCTTCGGGCACTTGCCCGGGGCCGCCCGCCCCGGCTGTCTCGCCGGGAGCCGGGAGTACGCATCGCCGCGGTGGATTCCCGGGGCGCTCTGGCCGCGGTGCTGGAAAGCACGCCGCGAGGATGGCGCATCGCGCAGAACTTCGCCGCCAAGGGGTAAACTGCCGCGGGCAGGCGCAGGCGGAGGCCGTTTTGCCTGAGGCCGTTTCGCCTTCCGGCCGGCACGCTACGCATCGGGGCGGATTTCGACTACGATGGAACCTGTGCGGTGCGGGTCGGTCCGGCGCGGAGCGCGTTTCCCTCCTGCTGACTTGCCTTCCTGCGGATATTCCGGTTCAGTTTGCCGATGTCTCCTGCTGCCACCTTGCGTCCCGAAGTGCTGCAAGCCCGGCGGCGACTGGAAGAGGGTCGCCAGCAGTTGCGGCGGCGCCATCTGGCCGGGGCTTCGGGCACGCAGGTCTGTTACGCCTGGGCGGAGCTGATCGACCAGGTGGTGCTGGAGCTGTTCGAGCAGCTGGCCGCCGAGATGGTTCCGCCGCAAGTGGCCGCCTCGGTCACTCTGGTGCCGCACGGGGGCTACGGCCGCCGGGACATGGCCCCCTACTCCGACATCGACCTGATGGTGCTGTTGCCGGCCCGGGCCGACGCGCAGATGCAAGAGCTGCTCAAGCGGTTCATCAGCTCGTTGTTCGATTTGGGCTTGCAGGTGGGCCAGTCGGTGCGGACCGTGGCCCAGGCGTGCCAGTTGGCCGCCCGGGACGCGCAGATTTACACCTCGCTGGTCGAGTCGCGTTTCCTTTCCGGCGACGCGGCCTTGTTCCACCGCTTTTTGCGGCGTTTTCAGCGGATGACCCGGCGCCGCCGCAACTGGCTGCTGGCCGAAATGGAGCAGGCCCGAGCCGAAGAACAGGCCCAATACGGCGAGACGATCTACCTGCTGGAACCGAACCTGAAGCGGTCCCGCGGCGGGCTGCGCGACGTGCAGCTTTTGCGGTGGCTGGGCTTTGCCCACTACGGCGTGGCCGACCCGGAAAGCCTGTTCCTGCGGGGAGTGCTTTCGCGGGAGGACTTCTACACGCTCCGCGACGCCTGGGAGTTTCTGCTCCATTTGCGTAACGACCTGCACTTCCACGCCGGCCGGGCCCACGACGTGCTGGACCGCGGCGAACAAGTGCGGCTGGCTTCCCGCAGCCGCTACATGGGCACCCAAGGGCTGTTGCCGGTGGAGCAGTTCATGCGGGAATACTTCCGCCGCACCTATGCGGTGAGCCGTATCGTGCGGCAGTTCGCCCAGCGTGTGCGCCGCCGGCACGTGCTGCTGCGGTGGCTGAGCCGGGCGGCGTCCCGGCCCGTGGGACACCGCCTCCGCTCCGCAGCCGGGGAGTTGTTCGTCCCCCGGCGGGAATTGCCCCTTTTTCCCGAATCGCTGGAAGCCGTGTTCCATCTGGCCCGGCTCCAGGCCACGGGGAACAAAACGGTCGAAGCCGAAACGCTCCAGGCGGTGCGCCAGCGGGGGCCGCAGTTGGCCCGACGGCTTGAACCCCGGCATGCCCGAGCTTTTCTCCAGTTGCTCGAAGACCCGGCCACAGTGGGGCCCGTGCTGCGTTGGCTGTACGAAGTGGGCGTGTTGGAGGAGCTCGTCCCGCCGCTGAAACACGCCCACGGCCTGTTGCAGTTCAACGAATACCACAAGTACACCGTGGACGAACACTCGCTGCGGGCGGTGGAGGAGGCGGCCGCCCTGGCCGACCGGGACGACCCGTTGGGGCACGCTTACCGCTCGCTGCGGCGAAAGTGGCTGCTGCACCTGGCCCTGCTGCTGCACGACCTGGGCAAAGGCTATCCGGAGGACCACTCCCAGCGCGGCGAACAACTGGCCCGCGAAGTAGCCCAACGGCTGCATCTGGACGAAGAAGAAGCCGGGCTGCTGGAGTTCCTGGTGGGCCAACACCTGCTGATGGCCCACACGGCTTTTCGCCGCGATACCAGCGAGGAGCCGTTGCTGGTGCAGTTCGCCTTTCAGGTGGGCACGCCGGAGCGGTTGCAGATGCTCTACGTACTCAGTGCGGCCGATCTGGCCGCGGTGGGCCCGGGGGTGCTCAACCCCTGGAAGGTGGACGTGCTCACTTCGCTTTACGACCGGACGATGATGCGTCTGTCGGGCCGGGTGGACGCGGCCGAAAAGCACTTGCAGCAACTGCGACGCCGTGTGGCCGAAGCCCTGGGCGCGGAGGCTCAGGACCCCTGGTTCGCCCGGCTGGTGGAAGAACTGCCCCCGGCCTATCTCTACGCCCGGTCGGCCGAACAGATTGCCCAGGACCTGCGGCAACTTCGTCCCTTGGGCCCTCGGGACGTGTTCGCCCAGGGGCACTACGATCCGGAAAGCGAAACGGTCCAGTACACCGTGGGCGCCCATGAGCAAATCACTCCCGGCATTTTCCACAAGCTCACCGGCGCGCTGAGCAGCTTGGGGCTTCAGATTCTTGCGGCCGAGATTAACACTCTGGCCCACGGCTTGGTGCTGGACCGGTTCGTGGTGGCCGATGAGCATCAGCCGGGCCGCGTTTCCCAGGAGCGGATTGACCAGGTGTGCCGGGTGCTGAAGGAAGCCGCCACCGGGGATTTTCAGCCCCAGTTTCGCCCCCGGCGCTGGCGCCCCCAGGCTCGCCGCCGCCCGCAGGACCTGCATCCTTTGCCCACCCAGGTGCGGACCGACAATTCGGTGTCGGACCGTTTTACGGTGATCGACGTCTTTGCCGAAGACCGGCTGGGCCTGCTCTACGTGGTGGCCAAGACGCTGTTCGAGCTGGGGCTTTCGGTCCACGCGGCCCGCATCGCCACCTATCTGGACCAGGTGGTGGACGTGTTTTACGTCAGCGACCAGGGGGGCGGAAAAGTCGAGGACACGGCCCGATTGCAGCAAATCCGCCATCGGGTGCTGGAAGCCGTGGAAGGGCTCAAGGCCCAGGAGGTGGATCAACCCTCGGGGCTGAGCAGCCCCCACTGGCGCTAGGCGCCAGACTGGAAGCAGATTTTGGGTCTTGGGTCTTGAGCTGGTGCTTCCGCTCTGATGCGAGAACAAGCGCCGACTCTTGCAATCGGCAAGCCGGGAACTTCAGTTCCCGGAGGCGGCGGGGCCGTTGCCACTGTGAGCTTCCGCTCCAAGACAAGAACAAGCGCCGATTCTTGCGCTTGGCGAGCTGCCGACTTGAGTAGGGCGTGGCGGCCTGGAGGCGTGGAGGGCGAGCCGGGAGCTTCAGCTCCCGGAGGAAAAGAAGAACTAGCGTTTTCCTCCGGTTTCTCCGGTCCTCCCCGGACTGAAGTCCGGGGCTCGCCAATCTCACGACGCCACGCCGCGGCAATCATTTACGCCGCCAAACGACAACTTGGCATGTGTTCTCGACCACTCACGACCCAAGACGCAGGTCACAAGACCTTTCTTGTCTGAGGCGCGCCGAAGCACCCGAATAAAGACGCGTCTGCTGGTCAACCCAGCACTATCGGCTCTGTACTTTGTGTGGCAGTAGCGGAGAACGCGGGCCGTGGACGCGGTCGTGGACCGGGGCTATTTTTCTCCGTCGCGATAGAACTCTGGCGGGAAGTCGGCCCCCCGGCTACCGCCGGACCAGCGATAGTGCGCGCCCAGGCCCCGTTTCATGCTGAAAGGCACGCGGTTGGCCCCGCGCGAAGCCAGCCAGGCGTGCAGCCGCTGGCGGAATCGCCACACCAGCTTGGCGTGTTTCGGGTCGTGGATGAGGTTGTGCTGTTCGTGCGGATCGTTTTTCAGGTCGTACAGCTCGTCCACGTCCCAGATGCCGTGGTACTGGATGAACTTGTAGCGGTCGGTCCGCACGGCGAAGGTGGTGGGGGTCTGCGGGAAGTTCCATTCCCAGTAGTATTCGTAGAACAGTTCTTTGCGCCACTGGCTGGGGTCCGTCCGCCCGGTGGCCAATTGCAGAAAGCTGCGGCCGTCCATGTACTCGGGCGGTTTCACGCCGGCGGCTTCCAGCACTGTGGGGGCGATGTCGATGTTGGCCACCATCTGCTTGACCACCGTGCCGGCGGGGAACAGCTCGGGGCAGTGGGCAATCATCGGCACGCGCATCGAAGCCTCGTAGGCGGTCCGCTTGTCAATCAGTCCGTGCTCCCCCCACTGGAAGCCGTTGTCGCCCATGTAGATTACCAGCGTGTTTCGGTCCCAGCCGCGGGAGCGCAGGAACTGCATGATGCGGCCCACGCTCTCATCCACAGCCAGCAGGGCTTCGCAGTAGGCCCGGTAGTACTCCTCGATGTTCGTAGTGCGGTGATAGGCAAACTCCACCCCGTGCCAACTGTTCCGCTGATCCAGCAGCCAGCGGGGTTTGCCGCGGCGGTTTTCCGGGGTGTTGGCCATCGTGGGCGGTACGGGCATCCGCTCTTTGGCGTACCGGCCCGCATGACGCTTGGCCGGGTAGAACATCCCGTGCACCGCCTTGTGCGAAAGGTACAGGAAAAACGGCCGGGAGCCGTCCCGCTGCTTGAGCCACTGCAAGGCGTAGTCGGTCAGTTCGTCGGTGATGTATCCCTTTTGCGGCACGCGGCGGCCGTTGACGTTCAGCGTCCAGGGGCGCCGGCGGCGTTTGCTCTCCGGCGGATAGTAGAAACCCTGGCCGCGGAAACTGACCCAGTAGTCGAACCCCGGCCGCGGCTCGTCGCTGGCTGCGCCCATGTGCCACTTGCCCACGAAGGCCGTCTCGTAGCCCAGCCGTTGCAGGTATTGGGGAAAGAAGATTGTGCCCGGGGGCACCGGGTTGTTGTTGTCCACCACGCCGTGCCGGTTCATGTACAGCCCAGTCAGAATCGAAGCACGCGACGGCGAGCAAAGCGACGTAGTGACAAACGCGTTGGCGAAGTGAACTCCCTGGGCGGCCAGGCGATCCAGGTTGGGCGTCTTCAGGAACGGGTGGCCCAGATAGCCCAGTGCGTCGTAACGGTGGTCGTCCACCAGAATGAAGATGACGTTGCGTGGCTTGGTCCCGGGAATCGGTTTCAGTTCCGGCAGCTTCGGCGCAGGTTGCTGCGCCGCGACCGGACCGGTCAGCCCCGCCATCAACAGGCAGCAGACGGCCAGCGCTTGCAACAACCAGGACAGACGACCTCTTGCGGCATGGATACGGCACAGCATGGCTTTCGTGTCTCCGCAAAAGCGCATCGGGCTTGGCCGCCGGGGAGCTGGCGGCCGATTGAAACCAAAACGGGCCGCGTCCATCTTGAACCGCCGCCCCGGGCCGGTCAACTCTCTCCTCTGCGGAAAGCCGCCTTGGATATTTCGCCGCGTTTGCTGAAGGCAAGCGGGCGGTTTGGAGCCGGAAAACTTGATTTTTCGCCGCCCGTGATGCTCACTGGTGCAAGGAACCCTTGTGGCAACTTCCCTCCTTCCTGCCGGTCAAGGAGCAACCGATGCCGATTCGTCTGCTTGCATCTTCGCCGAAAGAGTGCCACCTAGTGCTGCTTGCCGTCGCGGTGCTTCTCTTTCCGCACGCGGGGGCCTGGGCCGAGCCAATTGTGCCGCCCGGGGCCACCGCCCGGCCGCTGGAGCTGGTGGCCTTTACCGAAGGGCCAGCCTGGCACCCTTCGGGCAACGTGTTTTTCAGCGACGTGACCAACAACCGCATCATGCGGCTGGACCCCAAGGGGAAACTGCACGTGTACCGTTTTCCCTCGGGCCGGGCCAACGGGCTGCTGTTCGACCACCAGGGACGGCTCGTGGCCTGCGAAGGCGGCTGGGAAGGCGGCAATCGCCGCGTTACGCGCACCGAGCCGGACGGCACCATCACCGTGCTGGCCAGCCACTACCAGGGAAAGCGGCTCAACTCGCCCAACGATCTGACCATCGACCGCCGCGGCAGAATCTACTTTACCGATCCGCGTTACGGTCCCCGCGACGACCTGGAGATGACCGATTCCCAGGGCCGGATCGTCGAAGGGGTGTACCGCATCGACCCGGACGGCACCCTGACCCGCATCATCGCCCACGAGGTAGTCCGGCCCAACGGCATCGCCGTCTCGCCGGACCAGCGGTGGCTTTACGTGGTGGACAACGACAATCTCACCCTGCAAGGCAATCGCAAGATATGGCGGTTCCGGCTGCGGGAGGACGGCTCGGTGGACCTGAAAAGCCAGAAGGCGATCTTCGACTTCAGCCCGGGCCGCGGCGGCGACGGCATGGCCGTCGACACCCAAGGCCGGCTCTACGTGGCCGCCGGCACCATCCTGCCGACCAAGACGACCACTACCAAGTACCGGGCGGGCATCTACATCCTCAGTCCCGAAGGCAAGCAGTTGGGCTTCATCCGCGTGCCGGAGGACATGGTGACCAACTGCTGCTTCGGCGGCCCGGACCGCCGCACGCTCTATATCACCGCCGGGCACAAGCTCTGGAGCATCCGCGTCAACGCCACGGGCTACATCCCCGGAGCAAGTGACAAACCCCGGCGTTTGGGGTTTTAGAGGCTGTCACCAAACTTCCAGCCGCAATCGGCAGGCCTGAGGATTGGGGCAGCTCGGAGATTTTTGCGACACGCTCTTAAACAGGTAGCAACGTTTTCGAGTCGACGCGGTGGCACAATCTTCCGGCAACCCGCCACATCTCGCCCGCGGGAAACAAAACCTCCTCTCATCTATTCTGGTCCAACAGGCGGCGCAACTGCCGGATGTGTTCCGGCGTGGTGCCGCAGCAGCCGCCCAGGAGCCGTGCCCCACGGGAAAGCCACACCTGGGCGTATTGGGCGTAGCGAGCCGGGTCGCGAGCGTCCGTGTCGTGCCAGTGGCCCTGGGCGTCCGGCTGCCCCGTGTTGGCATAAGCCCCCCAAGGCACGCGTCCCCGGGCCACGCGGTCGAGCACGGTCAGGCACCCGTCCACCCAAGGAGCGGGCACGCAGTTGACCATCAGGGCCGAGACGCCCAGGGCCAGCACTTCGGCGGCGGCCTGCTCCAGCGGCTCGCCGGAAAGGAGCCGCCCTTGGCGGTCGCATACGAAGCTGACCAGCACGGGCAAGCCGGTGGCCAGGGCGGCTTGGGCCGCGGCGCGGGCTTCGCGGAGCGTGTTGTGCGTTTCCACCAGGATGCCGTCGGCCCCGGCTTGGAGCAGGTGTTGGGCCATCCGGACGTGTTCTTCCCGGAGCTGTTCTTCCGGGGGGACGAGGTCCGGGCGGTAGCAGTCTTCCAGCGGGGCCTGGGAGCCCAGCACCCATGCTCGGCCCTCGGCGGCCTGTCGGGCAAGCTGCACCGCTTGGGCCGTCAGCTCAGCGGCCCTATCGGCCAAGCCCCCTGCGGCCAGGTTGCGCCCGTGGGTGCGGAAGGTGTTGGCCGTCAGCAGTTCGGCTCCCGCCAGGGCGTAATCCCGATGGATGGCAAGCAGTAGCTCGGGACGGTCCAGCAGGGCTTGGGCCGACCAGAGCGGGACGCGAAGCTCCATCCCGCGCCGCTGTAGCTCGGTACCGGTGGCCCCGTCCAGCAGCAGCGGCCGCCGGCCTTGCGCCAAGGCAGCTTGCAGGGAATGGGCGTCGCGGGCCATCGGGATTCCCTCTCGTTGAAAGAACCGGCGCCGAAGCGTCTTCTGCCGCCCATGCACCCCGGGCCGCTGCTTTGCCAGCAGGTCGAAGGGGCCGGCGGCTGGGGGCGTGTTCAGCCGTCCGCGCTACGGTTTCGCCAGCGGGAGACTGCTTCGGCCACCAGCAATAGGGCGGCCGTGGCCACGGCGGTGCCCAACCCCAGCGCGGTGCGGGAAACTTGCCCGGGCTGCTGGAAGAAGTTGGGTCCGGCCACGGCGGCAAACGCCCCGGCAAAAAGCGCCAGGGCCACCAGCGTGGTCCAGCCCAACGCTCCCCGCAGCAGGCCCCGGCGGCGCGACTCGCCCGCTTGGGCCTGGGTCAAGGCAACGGCTAGCACGACCACGGCGCCGACAATCAGCCCCTGGTACACGTCGGCCCCGGTCTTGATGATTTTGTTCACCGCGTCGATGACCACGCGCAGGAAGACGGCTCCCAGGGCCACGCCCGGCGCGGTGCCCACCCCGCCTTGCAGGCTGCATCCGCCCACCACGGCGGCGGCGATGGCGTTGAGTTCGTAGCCGCGGCCCATCGTTTGCGGGTTGGCTGCGCTTTCAAAGCCTACGTAGAGCACCCCGGCCAGCGAAGAGAGCACGGCGCTGAACACGTAGGCGAACCATTTGAGCCGGTCGGTGCGGATGCCGCAGAGCCGGGCGGCCTGCTCGTTGCCCCCCAGGGCATACAAATGCCGCCCCAACACGGTGCGGGAAAGCAGCACCCAGGTGGCCAGTGTCAGCAGGGCGAACAGAACCAGCGGCACCCAGGTGGAACTGCCCAGGTAGCGGAACGCCTCATCGTACACCTGGATTTGGGTGCTGCGCGAGCCGCGCACCGCCTCGGTCACTCCCTGGCACATGGCCCGGGCAAAGCTCCGCAGTCCTACCAGCGTAGCCAGCGTGGCCACGAACGGGGGCAGTCCCACTCGGACCACCAGCCAGGCGTGCAGCGTGCCAATCAGGAATCCCACGGCCAGTGTGCCGGCGATGGCCGCCGCCAGCACCCCCTTGGGCACGCCGCCGGCCTGAATCTCCTCGGGAGCCAGGATGAGGATAAGCGAGGCACAAACCGTGCCGCTGAAAGCGATTACCGAACCACTGGAAAGATCAATCCCTCCGGCGATGATTACCACGGCCGAGCCCAGGGCGAAGATGCCCAGCAGGGCCGCTTGGCGGAGAATGTTCTGGGCACTGGAGCCCGGTTCGTAATAGTAGTTGTGCTGCGGATCCACCAGCGCGGTAACCAGCACGGCCACGGCGGTGGCCAGCAGCAGGCCGACTTCGTGGCGGCGCAGCAGCCGTTTCAAGGCAGAATCGTTGGCAAGCGGCGGCAACGTTCTCTCCCCAGGGCAGCGTTTCCGTTGATAGAGCGTGCGAAAAGTCCAAAGACCAACCAGACTAGGGCGCGACTGCACCGATAGCGTGGTCGCCGCGGCCCGGAATGTCAACGCGCCCGGGGAAGCTTACCGCGGGCAATTGCTCTTGCCTTTGCGTCCTCGGGCCGCTAAACGGGGCCGGAGTTTTCGTTTTCCGGTGGAGTTGGAACACGCCTCGCGGACGCCCAAGGGCCGGATTCCCCGGCCGGCGACCGCCCCCAGTAGAAAGCTGCGGCCATGGCCGAGCGTTTCAGGGCAAGCAGTTGGCTGCTGGTCCTGGGGCTTGCCGCCCTGGGATGCCAGAACCCCTACGCGCTGCGGTTCCAGGGCTTGCAGCGGCAGCAGGCGTCGTTGCAACAGTACGCCCAGCAGCTCCAGAACCGTATCGACCAGCTCAACCAGGAAAACGAACGCTTGCACCAGCAGGTGGCCCAGCTCCAGCGCGAATCGCAACTGTTGCAGGAACAGGCCGACGCCCTGGCCCAACAGCTCCGCAGCGCCACCGATCAGGCCGCCCGGCTGCGGGCCGAAAACGAGCGGTATCGCAAACGGGCCGAATCGCTTCAGGCTTCGCTCAAGCGACGCGGCGGGGCGATCATCACCCCCAACAACAGCCTGGAAAACCAGGTGCCGGCCATCGACGAACCGGGCGTGAAAGTCCTCCGCGACGGCGACCTGGTACGGGTCATCCTGCCCGGCCGGGCGCTGTTTTCGGCCGGGTCGGACCGGCTGCGGCCCGACGCCCTGGGTATGCTGGCCCGGGTGGGAGAAACCCTGGCCCGCACCTACCCCAACCAGCGGATTGGCGTGGAAGGGCACCTGGGCCGTCCGGAAGGCAACCAGGACCCGGTGGGCCAGCATCGCCGTTCGTTGCAGGAAGCCACAGCCGTGATGGACTATCTGGTACGGCACACCTCGCTTTCGGCGCGACAACTGTTCGTCGTCGGCCACGGAAGCTCTCGGCCCCGCTTCTCCAACGCCACGCCGCAGGGACGGCAGGCCAACCATCGCATCGAGCTGGTCGTGTACCCGGACCTGGTCGAACCTCAAGCGGGCAGCCATTGAGTGGGCAGCAGTTCGCTTTCGAGCAGCCAGGTGGCCTGTTCCCCGGCGAGCCGCCGACTTGAGTCGGCGGAGGAACGCCGAGCCGGGAGCGTCAGCTCCCGGAGGACAGCGCGGCCGTCGGCCACTGGGTGCTTCCGCACCGGGCGGGAAGGGGGCTTGCGGCTTGCGCCGTGCGACCTGCGGCATGCGCGGAGCTACCGCTCCGGGGCAAGAACGAGCGTCCATTCTCACCAAAAGTACACGACAAACCACGGAACACCACCGCCAATCTTGCTGCGGCGCGCCTTGGGCAATCGCCGCGAACTCCTGACAGCTCAAGACCCAAGACGCAAGACCCAGGACCTTTTGCCGGCGGGCTGCTTTTTGCGCCGGGGCCGCCTGCCCAAAGGCTCGGCCGGGGGATATGCTGGTAGGGGCCCGTTCCTGCCAGGGCCGAAACGTTCCCGGTGCAAGGACCCCGACCGTGTCGCTGCTGGACAAACTGGAACGCCGCCTGGGCCGGTTCGCCGTGCCGCACCTGACGCTGGCCATCGTGGCCCTGCAGGCGCCGGTGTATGTGCTCAACCTGGTGCAGCAACGCCCGCTGGAGCCAATCCTGCTGATTCCCGCCCGGGTGCTGGCCGGGGAAGCGTGGCGTCTGTTCACCTTTGTGGCCGTGCCGCCGCAGATGCATCCCCTGTTTGCGTTTTTCTACTTCTACTTGTTCTATCTGATGGGCACCACGCTGGAGGCCCGCTGGGGCCACTTTCGCTACAACGTGTTTTTGCTCATCGGCTACGTGGCCACGGTGGCCGTGGCGTTCCTGACGCCGGAAGTGCCGGCCGGGAACACGTTCATCCAGATGAGCGTCTGGCTGGCCTTCGCCTACCTGTATCCCGACTTCGAGCTGCTGCTGTTCTTCCTGCTGCCGGTAAAGATTAAGTATCTGGCCATGCTCACCTGGGCCCTTTACGGCTGGATGGCCGTTACGGGCCCATGGCACACGCGGTTGGCGATTGCCGCGTCGGTGCTCAACTTCTTTTTGTTCTTCGGCCGGGACATCTGGCTGCGGATGCGCAGCTCGGCCCGGCGGATGCACGCCCGCCGGGAAGAACTCGTCCGCCGCCATCAGCCGCGACACCAGTGCCGCGTGTGCGGCAAAACCGACCAGAGCCACCCGCAGATGATCTTCCGCTACTGTAGCAAATGTGCGGGCAACCCCTGCTACTGCGAGGAACACATCTACGACCACGAACACATCGAAGAAGTGTCGGTCTGACGCGGCGGCGCCCCATCGCACGCCTTGCGTTAAACGACGATTTCGGCCCGGAGTGGAAGTCCGCGGCTTCTCTCCGTGCCCGGCTGGTTCTGCTCGTGTGGCGTTGTTCAGTCTGCGGCTTGCTTTGATTATGATAGACGACGATTCTCGGGGCACCGGAGTGTCTGTCCCGGCTTCCCAAGGATTTTGCCCTTGGTGCATCCCCGCCTGCCCCAGCCGACCTGGGCATTTGCGTCGTTTTGCTGTTTCTGACGGAGAGAGGGAAATGAGTTTGTTTGTCCGCACCGCCGGTTTTCTTGCCGTGTCGGCACTTTTGTGGTTTTCGGCCGCATGGGCCGCACCGGCCGAAAGCGCCCCGGTGGAAGGCGTCCTGCCCACGGACGACCAGGGCCGCCCGCTCAACCTGGACTTCGAAACCGGCACGCTTAAGGACTGGCACGCCGAAGGCGACGCGTTCCGCGATCAGCCAATCGAAGGCGACACGGTTCGCCGCCGGCGCCGGGACATGCGGAGCAACCACCAGGGCCGCTTTTGGATTGGCGGTTACGAACGCCACGGCGACCGCCCCACCGGCACGCTCACTTCGGTGCCGTTCAAGGTAACGCACCGCTGGGCCACGTTCCGCGTGGGCGGCGGGCACCACATCACCACCCGGGTGGAACTGGTTCGCAAGGACACCGGCAAGGTGTTCTATCGCACCACGGGCTCGGACCAGGAAAACATGCGGCTGGTGCTGGTGGACCTGAAGCCTCACTTGGGCAAATACATTTTTATCCGCATCGTGGACCAGCACTCGGGGGGCTGGGGACACGTGAACTTCGACGATTTTCGCTTCCACGCCCGCAAGCCGCGGATTGTACAGCTTCCCGGGGTGCGAGCCCCGTTGCCCGAACTGGACCAGTACCCTTATGCCCTGCTTCCGGCCGAGCAAGCCGCCCGCGTGATGAAGCTGCCCCCCGGGTTTTCGGTCCGCGTGTTCGCCGCCGAGCCGGACGTGCGGCAGCCGGTGGCCATGGCGCTGGATGACCGGGGGCGGCTCTGGGTGGCCGAAGCGTACTGCTACCCGCGCCGGGCTCCCGAGGGCCAGGGACGTGACCGCATCCTGATTTTCGAGGACGCCGACGGCGACGGCCGCTTTGACCACCGCAAGGTGTTCATCCAAGGGCTGAACCTGGTCAGCGGGCTGGAAGTGGGCTTCGGCGGCGTTTGGGTCGGGGCGGCTCCCTATCTGCTCTTTATCCCGGACCGCGACGGCGACGACCGGCCCGACGGACCGCCTCAGGTGCTGCTGGACGGCTGGGGCTATCAGGACACGCACGAAACGCTCAACGCGTTCATCTGGGGCCCGGACGGCTGGCTCTACGGCTGCCACGGCGTGTTTACTCACTCGCTGGTGGGCAAACCGGGTACCCCGCGGGAAAAACGCGTGCCGCTCAACTGCGCCATCTGGCGCTACCATCCCACGCGCCACGTGTTCGAAGTGTTCGCCCACGGCACGAGCAACCCCTGGGGAGTGGATTTCAACGACTACGGCCAGGCGTTCTGCACCGCGTGCGTCATTCCGCACTTGTTCCACGTAATCCAGGGGGCCCGCTACCACCGCCAGGCCGGAAGGCACTTCAACCCCTACACCTATGCCGACATCCGCACCATCGCCGACCACTTGCACTACCTGGGTCCCACGCCCCACAGCGGCAACAACCGTTCCGACGCAGCCGGGGGCGGGCACGCCCACTGCGGGGCGATGATCTACCTGGGCGGCGCCTGGCCGGAAAAGTACCGCGGCCAGATTTTCATGAGCAACATCCACGGCCAGCGGATCAACATGGACCTGCTGGAGCCCCGCGGTTCCGGCTACGTGGGGCGTCATGGGCCGGATTTCCTGCTCACCGGGGACCGGGCCTCGCAGATGATCGCCCTGCGCTACGGGCCGGACGGCCAGGTATACATCCTCGACTGGTACGACATGCAGGCCTGCCACACCACCGATCCGCGACGCGTGGACCAACGTAACGGACGCATCTACAAGGTCATCTACGGCCAACCGAAACCAGTGCGGGTGAACCTGGCCGAAAAGAGCGACCTGGAGCTGGCCCGGCTGCAGCTCCACCGCAACGACTGGTTCGTGCGCCACGCCCGGCGGCTGCTTCAGGAAAGGGCAGCCACCGGCCGGATCGACCCACAGGCCGTCCAGTTCTTGCGGCACCTGGCCACTACGCACTCGGACCCCACGCGGCGGCTGCGGGCGCTTTGGGCCCTGCACGTGATCGGAGCGGCCGACGAAGCCCTGCTGCTGGAACGCTCCCACGAAGAAAATCCCTACGTGCGTGGCTGGTGCGTGCAGTTGCTGTTTGATCGGGAAACCCCGCCCGGGCAAGCGGTCCTCCGGCGCCTGGCCGAGCTGGCCAAAGACGACCCTTCCCCCGTGGTGCGGCTCTACGTGGCTTCGGCCCTGCAACGCGTGCCGCCGAAAAAGCGCTGGCGCGTGCTGGAACTGCTGGTCCAGCACGCCGAAGACGCCCAGGACCACAACCTGCCCCTGATGTACTGGTACGCGGCCGAGCCGCTTGGTGGGCTCGACCCGCAACGGGCCGTGCTTTGGGCCGTGCGAGCCGGACGCACCATTCCGCTGCTTCAGCAGTTCATGCTCCGCCGCGTGGCCGGAAGCGGAGGCCGGGCTTCGCTGGCCGTGCTCGTCCAAGCGCTGAAGCAAACTCCCGACCCGGCTCTGCAACGGGAACTGCTGGAAGCGATGCAGCGCGCTTTGCGCGGGCAACGCCGGGCGGAAGCACCTCCGGGCTGGGAAGAAGTGGCCGCCGCGTTGCGACAGCAGGCCGACGACCAGGTCCGCCTGGCCACGCTGGCCCTGGACGCCGTGTTCGGCAAGCCCCAGGCAGTCCAACGCCTCATCCGGCTGGTTACCCGGAAGGAACTCCCGCCCAAAGACCGGCGCCGGGCACTACGCGTGTTGCTTCAGTTGCGGCCGCCGCAGTTGGTCAAGCCGCTGTTGCAGATGCTGGACGACCCGGAGCTGCGCCCCTTGGCCCTGGCCGGGCTGGCCCAATATGAATACGCGGAGGTGCCCCCGCGGCTACTGGCCCTCTACGAAAAACTCTCCCCGGAAGAAAAACGCCAGGTGCTGGCCACACTCTGCTCGCGGCGAAGCTACGCCTTGGCCCTGCTGGATGCAGTGGAAAAGAAGCGGGTGCCGGGCACCGATCTGACGGCCGACCTGGTGCGGCAACTGGAATACCTGAATGACGAAGCGCTTTCCCGGCGGCTGCGCTCGGTCTGGGGCACGGTGCGGCAAACGCCCGAAGAAAAGAAAGCCCTCATCGCCCGATACAAAAAGCTCATGGCCGGGCACAAGCCGTCGCTGCGCGAGCTGGCCTTGGGTCGGGCCATCTGGGCCAAGACTTGCCAGCGCTGCCACACGCTCTACGGCACCGGTGGCAACGTCGGCCCGGACCTGACCGGCTCCAACCGCCGCAATCTGGACTACCTGCTGGAAAACATCATCGACCCCAGTGCCGTGATGGCCAAGGAATACGTGCCCCACGTGTTCCTGCTGGCCGACGGGCGGATCGTCACCGGCCTGGTGCGGCAGGAAAACGCCAAGACGCTCACCGTGCAAACGGCCGAAAACCTGCTGGTCATCCCCAAGGACGAAATCGAACAGCACCAGGTGGGCCAGAAGTCGATGATGCCCGAGGACCAGCTCAAACAGTTTTCGGATCAGGAGGTGGCCGCGCTGTTGAGCTACCTGATGCACCCGCGGCAGGTGCCCATACTGGCCACCCCGGAAAACGCCGCGTCGCTGTTCAACGGCAAAGACCTGACCGGCTGGCACGGCGATTCCAAGCTGTGGCGCGTGGAGGACGGTCAGATCGTGGGCCGTTCGCCGGGCATCCGCCGCAACTCGTTCCTGGTCAGCGATCTGCTGGTGGAAGACTTCGAGCTGGAACTGGAAGTCAAACTGGTGCCCAACACCGGCAACAGCGGCATCCAGTTCCGCAGCCGCGTCCGGCCCGACGGACTGGTCGAAGGCTACCAGGCCGACATCGGCGCCGGGTGGTGGGGCAAGCTCTACGAAGAACACGGCCGCGGCGTGCTGTGGAACAAGGACGCTTCGCACCTGGTCCGGCCCGAAAAGTGGAACCACTACCGCATCGTGGCACGCGGACACCACATCCGCACTTACCTCAACGGCAAGCTGTGCGTGGACCTGAAAGACCCCAAGGGGGCGCTACGCGGGATCATCGCCTTGCAAATCCACTCCGGCCCGGCCATGGAAGTGCGGTTCCGTAACCTGAAACTCCGGGTGCTGGAAAAGAAAGCCCCGGGCGGAAAGTAGGCGGCTCGGAGGTCTTGAGTCGTGGGTCTTGGGTCCTGAGCAAGGTGCTTCCGCTCCGAGCGGGAAGGGGCTTGCGGCCTGCGCCGTGCGTCTTGCGCCTGGAGCTACCGCTCCAGTGCAAGAACAAACGCCGATTCTTGCACCCGGCGAGCCGCCGACTTTAGTCGGCGGAGGACGGCACGGCCGTCGGCGGCTGGGTGCTTCCGCACCAGGGGCGAGAAAAAACGCTGATTCTTGCACTCGGCGAGCCGGGAACTTCAGTTCCCGGAGAAGAAACCACAGAAAAGCGTTTTCTCTTACCTCCCCGGACTGAAGTCCGGGGCTCGCCAAAGTGGCAAGTGGCGGTGTCTGCTGATCGAAGCATCGAGTCGCGGCGTCTGCTGATTTGCTCAAAGACTTTATTGACCGGGTACTTTGAGACCCTCATAAAACTCCCGGTCGCAGACGCTACGCCCGAAGGTGAGAGCGATGCCGGAGGGTTTGGGGACACGCTCTTCGGTTGGCTGCCTGGGTTACGAACGAACCGGACAGAGAAGACGCCGACCAGGGGGATGGAATCGACGCCAGTTACAAAGTAACCAGCCCCTGGCCTCCAGCATGGGAACGGCAGATTGTGGCTGGCACACGTTGGAAAATTGAAAAAGCGGAGAGGGCGGGATTCGAACCCGCGGTGCCGGTTGTCCCAGCACGCCGGTTTAGCAAACCGGTGCATTCGACCTCTCTGCCACCTCTCCGGCTCTTTTGGATTCTATCGGTTCGGCCAAGGCGAACAAGCCCACTTTCTTCGCCCCGGTGGGGGAGATTTCGCCAAGGGAGGCTGCTCACCCCGGGGGATTTTTCTCATCCGGGAGCTATCGCCCGTAGGGCTCAGGGCGCTTCGGCCCCGACGTCCCCAGACCCGGAGGCGGACTGCAACCACGCCGGTAGCGGCATTCCCGAAGAGAGCAGCAACCGCCGGTATTCTTCCGGCGTGTTGGCGTTTTGCAACGAAAGTAACTCCGGGTCCGCCCGGCGCAGCTCGTCTTCGGCAAGCAGTCGGGTTTCGATTCGGGCCAGCAAATCCCGGGGGCGCATGTGGCCTTGTTCCAGCAGCTCATCGGCCAGGGAAGCCAACTCCGTGCAGTAGGCCGCCACCAGCACGTGCTGATGGCCTCCGGCCACGGGCACGGCTGCGTCGGCTTCCCGCAGGTGTTCCAGCACGCAGAGCACAAACGGCCCCCGAAGCGCCGGCACGTCGCAACTGGCAACGAAAGCCACCGGGCAGCCGGCTCGCCGGGCAGCCGCCAGTCCTTGGGCCAGGCCCTCCAGAGGCCCCAAGCCTGGTTTGCGGTCCCGGACCACCGCCACCGGTCGCTTCAGGGGGGGCAGGTCTTGCCCCGGGGCGGCGACCAGAATCGCCTGCTCGACCCCCGGCACCTGGCAGAGCCGGTCCACCACGTGTTCCAGCAGGGTTTTCTCGCCCCAGGGGAGCCAGGGTTTGGGGCGTCCCATACGGCGACTCTTGCCGCCGCAAAGCACCACGGCGGCCACGGGCCCAGGTAGCGGCATTTCGGGCAAGGCTCCCAACAACACACGGGACGAAAGCAACCAGGCGTTTCTCCCCAGGTGTAGCAGACAAACCCGCAGGGGCAAAGCCGAACCGGCGCTTGTCGCCCTGGCGGTTGTCCTTCCGCGGGATAGAATGAAATGAGTCGTCGCTTGTGCCAGGGTTTCTCGTTCGCTTTGTAGCCCGCCCCTGCCATGGCTTCCCCTTCGGTCGGCTCCGGTTCCCGAACCCGTTTCACGCTGGCGGGGCTGTTTGTCCTTATGGCCATAGTGGCCGGGCTGCTGGCTTTCTTGCGCAGCAGCACCTGGCAACAGCTTGCCTCAAGCAACACATTCTGGCTCGGGTTGGGGGCCGGAGTGCTTACGCTGCTGCTGCTGGGAGCCCACGTGGCGGGCAACTACTGGGGCGAACGCGTCAATCCCCGGTTGCACCAGCAGGCCCGAGGAAGCGAAGACCCGACCAGCAAGGAACTGCAAGCGCTGGTCCCCCGGGGCACCGCGGCTCGGGTGCCCGAAACCCACCTGCGCACCTACCAGAAACTGCACTTGGGTGTGTGGCTGGTGGTTGCCTTGGGGGCAGCGGCCGGTTTGTGGCTGGGCACCTGGTACGTGGAATACATGGCCGGAGAGCGGCTTACCTGGGGCGGATGGCTGCTGGGAGGCCTTTCCGGCGGCGTAATCTGCGGCGTGTTCACCTTCGCCGTGGTTTCCTGCACGTTGGGGGTGCTTCGGGGGTTGCGCGAATCGGGCCGCCCCATCCAGGTGGAACTGGAGCCCCCGGATAGGCCCAAGTAATACGCCGCCGCGATACACCGGGACGGTTCCGCTGCCGCGGTGGTGCTTGCCGCCCGGCAGGATCCTCACAGCCGGCGTTTTGCTCCCTGGGAGCAAAGCCGCTACGAGCCGCGGCGTTGTGCAGGTTTCGCCAAACGGGGCAAAGCAACTTTCTTCCGGCAGAGTGCGAAAGCTGCGGCGAGTGTGCCGATGGGAGAAACTGCCCGGCCCGCTCCGGCGGCCGGAAGCGGTTTCCTCCAGAACGGCCCTCCCGAAAAACCGGACACCCATGCAAAAGCAACCTGAGTTTCTGCTGGTTTGTCATGCGCGGAGCATCGGCCCGAGGTTCGGCTGGTGGTGGTTCTCTCTCCAGGCAGAAGGGCGCCCGGGGCTGGTGGCCCACGATTTCGAACAGCTTGCCGGCATGGAGTTAAACCTGCTTGCATTGGTGCGTGGGCTGGAGGCACTAGAATGCCCGGGCCGGGTCCACCTGGCCGTTACCGGGACGGAGCTTCGCGGGCGGCTGCTTCAGGCCCAGTGGCAGCTTGCCCAAGGGGCGCCCTTGCCGCAGGAGGAGGCGACCAGCCCGGGCGAGGCTTCCTGGTGGGCGAGGCTCCAGCGCTGCTGGCGAATCCACCGCGTGGAGCTGCTCCCTCGTTTGCCGCGGGAGTTGGGGCTTGCGCTCGATTCGGCCTCGGCCTCGGCCCGGCTCGTGCCCTCGCTGGCCTGGCGGTGGTTTCAGCTCCGGCAGCGGCGGCGCCGCAAGGTGGTGCTGCCCGCGGCCGGAAGGCGGTTGTTGCAATCGGCCTGACGCTGCTTTTGTCCTTCGGGCCGCCAAAGGCCCCGGTACGCGGTGCGCCTCCCCTCTGTGCCTGGCTCGTGCCCTGAATCACAATAGATAGGAAGGAACCCCGGCGTGCAGACACGGCTTTGCCTGGACCAGTTGGAGCTGTTGCTTTCGGGCCGTTTGGGCCGTCCCGAGACGCTGCTAGGCGTGCATCCGACCCCGTACCGCGGGCAAGTCGTCGGATTGGTGCGTACCTTCCTACCCCAAGGGCGCCAGGTGTGGCTCGAAGGGGAACCGGTCCCCGGCGGCCGGATGCCCATGCGGCGGGTGCATCCGGCCGGGGTGTTCGAAGCCGTGGTGCCGCAACTGCCGCAGCGAGGCGATCAGTACCGTTTTCGCGTGGTGCAACACAACGGGCAGCAGACCGAAATGTACGACCCCTATGCGTTCCCCCCGTTGCTGACCGACTATGATCGCCACCTGCTGGCCGAAGGGACGCACTGGCAGAGCTATCGCAAGCTGGGGGCGCAACTGCGCACCGTGGACGGCGTATCCGGGGTGAACTTCGCCGTCTGGGCGCCCAACGCCACGGCCGTGTCGGTCATCGGGGACTTCAACGACTGGGACCCGCGGCGCCACGTGATGCGCAAGCACGAACCGTGCGGCTTCTGGGAGCTGTTCATTCCCGGCCTGAAGCCCGGCGCACTTTACAAGTACGCGGTCCGCTACGGCGACGAGCTGTTCGAGAAGGCCGATCCTTACGCTTTCGCCGCCGAGTTGCCTCCCCGCACTGCTTCGGTGGTGGCCGACCTGGACCAGTACCAGTGGCACGACGCGGCCTGGATGGCCAGCCGCAAGGAACGCCAGGGCCTCGATCAGCCCATCTCCATTTACGAAGTCCACCTGGGCAGTTGGAAACGCGACCCGTCGCGTCCGGGCGGGTGGATGAACTACCGCCAGTTGGCCCACGAGCTGGTGCGCTACTGCCAGCAGATGGGCTATACCCACGTGGAGCTGCTACCGGTGGCCGAGCATCCGCTTTCGGCCAGTTGGGGCTACCAGGTAACCGGCTACTATGCTCCCACGGCCCGATACGGCACGCCGCAGGACTTTATGTATTTTGTGGACTACTGCCACCGCCACGGAATCGGGGTCATTGTGGATTGGGTCCCTTCGCACTTTCCCAAGGACGCGCACGGGCTGGCCCGGTTCGACGGCACCCATCTTTACGAACACGCCGATCCCCGCCAGGGCGAGCACCCGGACTGGGGCACGCTGTGCTTCAACTACGGCCGCTACGAGGTGAGCAACTTCCTCATCTCCAACGCCCTATTCTGGCTGGACCGCTACCACGTGGACGGGCTGCGGGTGGACGCGGTGGCTTCGATGCTCTACCTGGACTACAGCCGCCGCGAAGGGGAGTGGGTGCCCAACCGCTACGGCGGGCGGGAAAACCTGGAAGCAATCGACTTCCTCAAGCGGTTCAACGAAATCGTCCATCTCCAGTTCCCCGGCGTGCTCACCATCGCCGAGGAATCCACCGCCTGGCCGGCCGTCTCGCGGCCCACTTACCTGGGCGGGCTGGGGTTTTCGCTCAAGTGGAACATGGGCTGGATGAACGACACGCTGCGCTACATGGCCCACGATCCCATCCACCGCAAGTACCACCACGACGAGCTGACCTTCAGCCTCATCTACGCGTTCCACGAAAACTTCGTGCTCCCCTTGTCGCACGACGAAGTGGTCCACGGCAAAGGTTCCCTGCTGGGCAAGATGCCCGGCGACCTGTGGCAGAAGTTCGCCAACTTGCGGCTGCTGCTGGCCTACATGTGGACCCACCCGGGCAAAAAGCTGCTGTTCATGGGTGGGGACTTCGGCCAGTGGAACGAGTGGGATTTCGACTCTTCCCTGCAATGGGACCTGCTGGCCTGGGAGTCCCACCGCGGCGTGATGAAGCTGGTGGAAGACCTGAACCGGCTGCTGAAATCGGAACCGGCCCTGCACCAGCAGGACTTCCAGCCCGAGGGGTTCCAGTGGATCGACTGCCACAGCTACGAGGAAAGCACGCTGGCCTACCTGCGGCGGGCCAAGGACCCGAAGGACTTCCTGCTGGTGGCGCTGAACTTCACCCCTGTGCCGCGGATGCAGCATCGCCTGGGCGTGCCCGAGCCGGGCTGGTACCAGGAGATTTTCAACTCCGACAGCCAGTACTACGGCGGCAGCAACCTGGGCAACTTTCCCGGCGTCGAGGCTCAAAACATCCCCTGCCACGGGCAACCCTATTCGGTGGAAATCACCCTGCCGCCGCTTGGAGCGGTAATTTTCCGCCCGGAAAAAGCTCGTTAGGATTTCAGCCGATCTGGCTCCCAACTCCGGCCTGCGGCTACAATCCCGCCCGGCTTTCTGCTTGTTTCCCGCGATGCTCGTTTTCCACGACGCTTGTTTTCCACCACAACGGGGTTGTGCCGATGCCCCTGAAGGTGCCAACTCACCGCCGCCGGAGCCAGGGGAATCGCCTGCCCGGTTGGGCCAAGGTGCTTTTGCTCCTGGTCGTCGCCCTGGTCCTGCGCCTGGCGGCGATTGGTTACTTGCGTTCCTACGAACACTGCTACGGCTACGAACACGCGGCCATCGCCACCAACTTTCTGCAAGGCCGGGGGTTTTCGATACGCTTTCTGGGGCACTTCGGCCCTACTAGCCAACAGGCCCCCTGGTATCCACTGCTGCTGGCTGCAGCCTATCGGCTGGGCGGTATTCAAAGCTGGCAGGCCCATCTGGGCGTTCAGCTCCTGCAAGCCGTGGCCGGAGCCGTGTCCTGTTTGCTGTTGGTGTGGCTGGTTCGCAGCCGCCTGCCGCATCGGGCTCATGTGGCCTGGGCAGCCGGCTGGTTGCTTGCTTGCGATCCGGTGCAGATTGCCGCCGCCGGGCACTTGCAAGTGCTGTCCTGGGCAGTGCTGGCGCTGCTGGCCGTGCTGGCCTGGGCGGCCGGAGCTCCGATTCCCCGGGGCCGATTCCCTTGGCTGGCGAGCCTGGGGCTTGGCGTCTTGTGCGGGCTGATGCTGCTGGTGGACCCCATCCTGGCCCTGGCTACGCCGCCGGCCTGGTGGATTCTGCTGCGGCGCGTGGCCGGGTCCGACAGGTTCTTTCGCCCCAGGGTGATGGCGGCTGCCGTGCTGGTGCCCTTGGTTGCTTGGGGCGTGATTTCCCCCTGGCTGTGGCGGAATTACCGGGCGCACGGCCAATTCGTGTTCATCAAGTCCACTTTCGGCTACGCCTTCTGGCAGGGGAACAATCCTTCCAGTCTGGGGACGGATCGCTTACCCAAGGGGGCTCCGGCTCCCGTTTGGCCCGTCGCTGGTCAATCCTGGCACCAGTGGTGGCGGCAGCTCAACCAGGTCCGGCACGAGTTTCTTTACATCGACGACGTGCTGCTCAAACCGCACGGCTATCAGCGTTTCGCCGGGTTGACCGAGCCGCAACGCAGCGCGCTGCTGGGCCGCGAAGCCTGGCAATGGATCCGCCGACACCCGAAGCAGTATCTGCGGCTGTGTGCCTTCCGGTTGGGCTACTTTTTCTACGCCGATTGGACCCACCCCAAGGCGAGCACCGGGCCATATCGACTGCGCAGCGCAGTGCTTTGGCTGCTGGTATGTCTGGGCGCGGTTGCTCTGCGAAGGGAGCTTGTCCGCTGGATGCCGCTGTTGCTGACGGTGGTCTTCGTGGCTGTGTTTCACACGCTGACGATTTTCGCCCCTCGCTTCGGCATCGTCGTGCAACCGTTGCTGCTGCCGCTGGCCGGGGCCGGTTTGCTTCTGGTGGCACGGGCCGCCATCTGCTTGTTGCCGCTGTGCCGAGGCGGTTTTCGGTTCGCCCCGGCGAAAACGCATCCCGCCTCGGGCACCCAGCGTTGCGGCAACACCCAGCCGGTCTAAAAATGTGTCACAAAACCCTCCGGTCTTGCTCCAATCCTCGGGCGTGGCGCATGCGGCCGGGAAGTTTTGTGACAGCCTTTAAAACGCCCGGCGGCTGGTGTTTTGCAAGGTGAGCGGTTGCGCTACAACTCAAGCGATAAGGAAGGGCGGTCTTCCTCCCTGGTTTTCGCCGGAGCAGGTTTTCAGTTCCCGGGGCTCTGCGGTAGAATCCACCACCGGCCTACAGACATACCCGCCCCGTTTCTGGCCGGCACCCTGCTCGTGTTTTGGCGTTTGCAAAGGACCTTCCGGCGATGGCCCATCGTTATATTGCGCAGTTGCAGGACCAGGAGACTCTCAACGGCATCTATCTGGTCCGTTCGCGTCATTTGCGGACCAATCGGCACGGGGACCCGTATTTGCACGTGGAGCTGGCCGATCGCACGGGAAGCATCAGCGCGCTGATGTGGAACGCCCGGCCGGAACAGTTCGAACGCCTCCAGGAAGGGGGCTTTGCCCGAGTGCGGGGCAAGGTGCAGATGTACCAGGGGGCGATTCAGATTATCGCCCAGCAGATCTCGCCCGCCTCGCCCCAAGAGGTGAATCCCCAGGACTACTTCCGCCACAGCCCGCAGAGCCTGGACCAACTGGCCCAAAAACTGGCCAAGCATCTGCGGCAGATGCAGGACCCCCACCTGCAAGCCCTGGCCGAATGTTTTCTGATGGACGAGGCGCTGCTGCGGCAGTTCAGCCAGGCCCCGGCGGGTACCAAGCACCACCACGCCTATCCCGGCGGACTGCTGGAACACGTGGTGCAGATGATGGACGTGGCTCGGGCCGTGGCCGCCTGTTACCCGGAACTGAACGCCGACCAACTGGTCATGGGCGTGTTTTTGCACGACCTGGGCAAAGTCCGCGAGCTGGAATACCAGGGGGCCTGGGGCTACAGCGACGAAGGGCAGTTGCTCGGGCACATCGTCATCGGGGTGAGCATTCTGGAGCAAAAGATAGCCGAGGCGGAAAAACTCTCCGGTGAGCCATTCCCCCGCGAGCTGGCCTTGCGGCTCAAACACCTAATTGTAAGCCACCACGGGCAGCAGGAGCACGGCAGCCCGGTCATCCCCATGACCCTGGAGGCCATCACGCTCACCTACCTGGATAACCTGGACGCCAAGTTGCACACCTTCCAGCAGATGATTACCGAAAGTCAGGGCAGCAGCGGCCCGTGGACTTACTACCATGCGGCGTTGGGTCGCCGGGTGTTCCGCGGCTCGGGCCCCCAGGGGACCGAGGCGGAATAACCTTCCCGGATACCTTCCCATCTGACGTTGAACCGCCGCAAGCTGCAGGCGGCCCGAGTTGGATACCGGTGCGAATGTTCCCCCCCCGCTTTTTGCCGGCAAGGAGTTTTTCGCAATGAGCAAACCCGCCACACGGCGGCGCCGCCTGGTGCGGCTGCTGGCCCGCGAACAACTGCCCGCCCTGTTGGTTTGCGATCCGGTCAACGTCCGCTACCTGACCGGTTTTACCGGGCACGATAGCTTTCTGCTCCTGGCGGGCAAGCTGGCCGTGGTGATAAGCGACGCCCGCTACACAACCCAACTGGAGCAGGAATGTCCCGACGTGGAGCTGCTCATCCGTCCCACCGGTACCACGATGGCCCAGGCCGTGGCCCAGGCGGCCGGTTCGCTGCGGCTGCGACAACTGGCCGTGGAGTCGGACTGGTTGAGCCTGAGCCAGTTCCAGGCCCTGGAAAAAGAGCTGGAGCAAGTGGAGCTGGTGCCGCGGTCCGGGCTGGTGGAACGGCTGCGCGTAATAAAAGACGCCGAAGAGATTGCCCTGGTGCGCCGGGCGGTGGCCGTGGCCCAACGTGCTTTTCAGGCCACGATGGCCACGCTGCGGGCCGACCAGAGCGAACGCCAACTGGCCGCCGAGCTGGAATATGCGATTCGCCGCCTGGGCGGGGAAGGATGCAGCTTTCCGCCCATCGTGGCCGTAGGGCCCAACGCCGCGCTGCCCCATGCCCCGGTGGGTCCTGCCCGGGTGAACGCAGCGGGGGTGCTACTGGTGGACTGGGGAGCCACCTGGCAAGGCTATTGCAGCGACCTGACTCGAACCTTGGCCACCGCGCGTCCCAGCAAGCGGTTCGCCGCCGCCTACCAGGCAGTGCTCGAAGCCCAACAAGCGGCCATTCGGGCCATTGCCCCGGGAGTGCCTTGCGGCCGGGTGGACCAGGCGGCCCGGCGAGTGCTGGAAAAACACCGCCTGGGCAAACACTTCACGCATAGCCTGGGACATGGCATCGGGCTGAAGGTGCACGAGCTGCCCCGACTTTCCCCCAAGCAGCAAACGCCGCTGCAACCCGGCATGATTGTCACGGTGGAGCCGGGAGTGTATCTGCCCGGGCGGTTCGGCATCCGCATCGAAGACGACGTGCTGGTCACCGAGGACGGACACGAGGTGCTAAGCACCCTGCCGCGCGAGCTGGAACGGCTGCAACCGGCCGGAGTGTGACACCCCCGCAAAGCGGCACGGAGGCTAACCCCCCACCGGCCTTTCTCTTTCCGGCCCTGGAGAGCCGGGGGGATGGCACGCCGAAGGCCAGGCGATACACTGGCAACAGGCTACTCCTGCCTTCGCCAGGCCACTGCTGCCTTCGTCCTGCGCGGCCGAGGGCGTCTGCCCGTTGGAGTCGTCTTTTCTCCCCAGTGCGAGACTATGTGCCATGGACCCCCGGTTTCTTGAACATCTGGACCAGCAACTTCAGGAACTGAAGACCACCGGGCTTTACAAAGCCGAGCGGGTGATGACCTCCCCCCAGCAGCCCTGGATTACCGCCCAGGGCAAGCGGGTGCTCAATCTGTGCGCCAACAACTACCTGGGGCTGGCCAACCATCCGGAACTAATCGCCCGGGCCAAGGAAGCTCTGGACCAGTACGGGTTCGGGCTTTCTTCGGTGCGTTTCATCTGCGGCACCCAGAGCGTGCACAAAGAGCTGGAACAACGGCTGAGCCGGTTCCTGGGCACCGAGGACACGATTCTTTACTCCTCCTGTTTCGACGCCAACACGGGGCTGTTCGAGACGCTGCTTGGGCCCGAGGACGCCGTCATCAGCGACCAGCTCAACCACGCTTCCATCATCGACGGCATCCGGCTCTGCAAGGCCCGGCGGCTGCGCTACGCCAACAACGACATGCAAGAGCTGGAAGCCCGGCTCCAGGAAGCCCAGGACGCCCGATTCCGCCTGATTGCCACCGACGGGGTGTTTTCCATGGACGGCATCCTGGCCAACTTGCCGGCCATCTGCGACCTGGCCGACAAGTACCGCGCGCTGGTGATGGTCGATGACTCGCACGCGGTGGGGTTCGTGGGGCCTCGGGGC
>WFOE01000069.1 GCA_015488215.1 Planctomycetales bacterium | reverse complement strand
CTCCGGGAGCTTACGCTCCCGGCTCGCTTTTCTTGGCGAACTGAAGTCCCCGGCTCGCCGAGTGCAAGAATCGGCGTCGTTTGTTCTTGCATTGGTGCGGAAGCACCCTGCTCAAGACCCAAGACCCACGACGCAAGCCCCGCCGGTGCGGAAGCACGAAGCACCTGGTGGCCGGCGGCCGGGCCACGCTGTGCCGAGTAAGTTCCCCCGCCGGGACTTCGTGGAGCCTGCGAGAGCTGCGTTGGCGTACAAGCGAAAAAACCGCCATTTTTTGCTTGACAGGGTGGCGGGAACCACTACTATAAAACAAGAACTAAAAAATTAGTAATCGGAGCACTTCTGCATGGCACGTCCCAAGGCCGATCAGCTTACCGCCCGCGAACTGGAGATCATGCACGTGTTCTGGGACCGTGGCGAGGCCACGGTGGGTCAGGTGCGCGAGGCGCTCGAGTCCGCCGGACGGCAGTTGGCCTACACCACGGTGGCCACGCTGGTGAAGATCCTGGCCGACAAGGGATTCCTGGAACAAGTGAACCATCAGCGGCCGTTCGTCTATCGGCCGCGGCAAAGTTACGAGGAAGTATCGCGGAGCCTGCTGGGAGATTTTTTGAACCGCGTGTTTCGCGGTTCGCGCGAACAGTTGCTGGTGCGGCTGATGGAAGAAAAGCCGCTTTCGGCCAAGGAGCGGCAACTGTTGCTGGAGCTGCTGCAAACACGTTCCCGTCGCAAGTCGTAGGGGCCCGGTTGTTCAACAGGAGTGGTCGTCATGTCCGCCTGGACCACGGTGGTGTTGTTCTGCGCCGTGCAGGTGACGGTGCTGGCCGCAATCGCGTGGCTGTTCTACGTGGTGTTTCGCCGCCGTTGGCCCGCGATGGCCGCCGTACCGCAAGCGACCCTGGGGGGCGGGGTGCTGATTACGCTCTTGGCCGCCGTGCCCTGGCGGCCCTGGTCCTGGGAACTGGAGGTGCTTCCGGCCCCTTGGCTCGAGCGGGAACATACCGTCCGGCCGCCCGTTGCCCGACAGCAAGCGGTTGGTCCTGACTCCGGCGTTTCGCACCGGCAGCCTTCTGCCGTGCAGTCGCCGCCAAGGCAGTCGGTGACAGGACCGGTTGCCGCTCCCAAATCACAAACCGCCACGGCGCGTCTGCCTGCCGGGGAAGTGCCCGGGATCGCTCCTTCGCCCTGGAAAGAGTCGGGCTTGGTTCCCACGGATCGGCCGCACCGGCACTCTCCCTCGGCTGAAAAAAACCCTGTCGGGGGGCTACCAGACGCCGAAGCCGCGTCAGTTCCTGGGGCGCTCGGGTCGGTACCCTCGCCTCGTGAGGAGTCGCCCCCGACGGGTCGTTCCGGCCGCAGGAAGCGTCCTCGACCGGGCTCTGCCACCGGGGCGGAGAAGTCTGCCGGGTTGCCGTGGTGGGCCCAGGTGAACTGGCTCCGGGTGCTGGCGGCCTTGGTGCTGGTGGCGACCGGTTGGGGCGCAGTGCGGATGCTGCTTGGCCTGGGGGGACTGGCCCTGCTGGTGCGCCGCAGCCGGGGGGTGGAAGACCCCTCGCCGCACGCTCTGCTGAGGGAGCTTGCCGCCCGGTTGGGGCTGCGGCACCGGGTTTTGCTGCGGGAAAGCGATGAGTTGAGTTCCGCGGCCACCGTGGGCGTGGTTCGCCCGGTGGTGTTGCTCCCTAGCGTATGGCGTACCTGGAGCCGGCAGGAACTGGAAGCCGTGCTGGCCCACGAACTGGCCCACATCCGCCGCGGCGATTTTCTGCGATGGCTGGCAGCGCAACTGGGCCTGGTGCTGCACTACTACCACCCGCTGGTGCATTGGCTGGCCGCCCGAGTGCGGCTGGAGCAGGAGCTGGCGGCCGATGAGCTGGCCGTGGAGGCGTTCCAGGACCGGGTCGGTTACCTGGACGCACTGGCCCGGCTGATGCTCGACCGCCCAGTGCGAGCCGTGCCGCTTGCCGCCCGAACGTTCCTCCCCAACGGTCACTCGTTTTTGAGGAGAATCGAGATGTTGCGCCATCCGTGCCCTGGTCGCAGTTCCCCCTGGCGGCGACTGGCCGCCGGGGGATTGGTGCTGGCCGCGGCGTTGCTGGTTTCCGGCTTGCGACATTCGGAGTCCGCCGCACCGGCCGAACCACATACCGCTACGGTCCGGCAAGCCCAACCGCCTTCTTCCGCCCGTGCCCAGGCCCCGGCCACACGGTCCCCGGAGCAAACGACGCCACAAAAGGAGCCTCCAGCCTCCCAAGCCCCGCGGCAAGCCAAGCCCGCTGCGCCCAAACTGAAAGACCTTCGCGGCGTGTGGACGGTGGATAAGGTGGGCATGGTCCAGGAACCGGCCAAGCAGGTCTTTTTCCGGAAAAAGGGCGCCCCGCCCCCGAGCAAGTTCCGGTTGGTCGTTTACGACACCGGCAACTACATGCTGCTGAAAGAGAAGCAAATGGTCGAGTCGGGCCGAATCAAGCTCCTGCGGGCCGAACCGGCCACGCTGGCCGTGCAGTTGGAACGGTTGCCCAACCGGGAGCGGGTTCGGGGAATGTTCCTGCTGCTGTCCGGGTCGGGGCAGCGGGAGCGGTGGGCCTACTTGCTTTTCGGGCAGGGAGTTTCTCGCTGGGCGGTACTGCTGCGCCGCAGCGGCGACCTGGACGACCTGGACGTGAAACCTCTCGATGACTTCCCTCTGGCCGGACGAGGAGTGCTGGACGCGCTAGTAACCTTGGCCAGATGGGATCCCCAGGAATCCGGTGGCGGAGCGGCGGGAATGTCAGCCCTGGGAGGGGGCCTCCAAGGGAGCCAAGCAGGGCGGCCGTTGACCCTTTCGCTACGAGTCACCTGCCGCACGTGCCACGGTCCCGACAAGCTCCCCCAGGACCGGGAGCTGTCGCTGGCCTATGTGCCTCGGGATTCACTGCTGGTGGCCGCCGCCCGAATGGACAAGTTCTTGCAACTTCCCGTGGGCGAGCTCTACGCCCGAATGCTCAAGTCCCGGGCTCCAGCCGCGGTTGCCGCATTGGATCTGCGGCAGATCGAACAGATAACGATGGTTCAATTGGGGCCGGGACGAAACCTTGGCGAGCTTTTCCGCGGACCTTCGGCCCTGGTGCTCCGCATGCGGCAAAAGATCAGCCCGGAACAGGCCGGCCGCCTGGCTCAAGCGCTGCTTCGCAATCCCCGGCAGATTCGCCAGGGGCAAACGGCCTTCTGGCAGGGCGAAACAAGGGCCTCGGCCCCCGTGCCGCTTACATGTCTCTGGCGAAGCGACGATGGAGGCGTGCTCGTACTGGCCTCCAGCCGGTCGAACCTGCTGCGGGTTCTGGCCGCCGGGACCAAGGGGGCCAGCGAAGCGGCCTGGGCCACCCGCAACAGCGTGGGAAGCTTTCTGGTCCCTTACCGGTTTGCGGGGACGTTACAGCAGCCGGACGAGCAAGCGTTGCTCGATGTTCACTACTGGCTGGCTGCGTTTGATTCTAAGAAAGAAGCCCGCCCCCGACGCGCCCATCTGCTGGTCTATCTGCCCGTGTTCCGCCTCCATGCCCTGGCCGAAAGTCCCGATTACCAGCCGTTGCAGCGGATGCTGGACCGCCAGGTGTTTGGCCGTGCCGAAGAAGTGGTCGTGGGGGTGCGGGCTCATCGGCAAACGGTGCGATTTGCCGCTTTGTTTTACACGCATCCGATTCACATTCTCCCAGTTCCCGGACGTGATCTTGTGGATCGTGGCAAGCCATCCCCGCTTACCGTGAAGTCCGAAAAACTGCAACAGGAACTCAACCAATGGATTGGGGCGATGCGGGCCCAACTGAGCCGCCAGCGGATGCGCGTAGCCGCCACCGGTTCGCCCGGGGCGCTGGCCATGCTCCAAGCCCTGGAAGAAGTGGAAGGGGTGCTGGACAACGTGTGGGTTTACGGCCACGAGAACAGCTCGTTCGTCGTCGTCCAGGGCAGGGCCCCCCTACAATCGCTGCGGCAGCTTGGCATGGTGATGCTAACCAACGCTCAGAACCAGGCCCAGCGATCCCATGTGGCCAATAATCTGTGGCAGATCGCCATCGCCATGCACAACTACCACACCCGGCACGGCCGCTTTCCGCCTGCGGTGTTCACCCACTATCAGGGCCGCAAGCTCAAGCACCCGATGAGCTGGCGCGTGGCTCTGCTGCCGTATCTTGGCTACCAGAAGCTGTTCGACCAGTACCGCATGGACGAACCCTGGGACAGCCCGAACAATCGCAAAGTGCTCGAGCAGATGCCTCCGGTCTATCGCCACCCGCTCGACCCGCCCGGGACGACCACCACGGCGTTCTACGCCCTGACCGGGCCGGGCACGGTGTTCGAGGGGACCCGGGGGATTTCCGTAAAAGAGATTCCCGACGGCACTGCCAAGACCATTTTGGTGGTCGAAGCGCGCCGCGACACCCCTTGGACCAAACCGGAGGACATCCCCTTTGATCCCAAGGGACCGCTGCCCCGGCTGGGCGGGTATTTTGCCGCCGGATTCCACGCGGCGTTTGCCGACGGGAGCGTGCGGTTGTTCAGCAACGCCGTGGCCCCGAATACGCTACGGCTGCTCATCCTGCGCAACGACGGCAAAGTGGTCCGGGTTCCCGACCTGGGTGCCCGATAGCTCCGCTAGCCCCGCCAGCACGTGCCCCCTGGGGTTTACGCTCCCGGGGGCTTTTTCCTACCATCGGCCCACCCCTGCCGGCTGGCAACGCGATGGACCGCGCCAGCGACACACACCGGTGCGAGGAAAAACGCCAGCCCGCTGGAAAACCTTCCCGCCCCGACACTCGCTAGGATAAGGACATCCCATGTGCGGCATCGTGGGCTACGTGGGGCATCAGGCGGCAACCGAAGTGCTGTTGCAAGGACTGCGCCGCCTGGAATACCGCGGCTACGACAGCGCCGGCGTAGCCGTAGTGCATCCCGAAGGCACACTTCAGGTAGTCAAAGCCGCCGGCCGGATCGACCACCTGGCCGCTAAGCTGGTGCAGGAAAAACCCCAGGGGCATTGCGGCGTGGGACACACCCGATGGGCCACGCACGGGGCGCCCACGGACCGCAACGCCCACCCTCATCTGGGCGGCAATCGCCTGGTGGCCCTGGTCCACAACGGCGTGATTGAGAACTACCAGGAACTAAAGACCCTGCTGGAACGGGAAGGCTACACGTTCCGTTCCGACACCGATTCGGAAGTCATCGCCCACCTGGTGGCCCGGGAGCTGGAAGCCCTGGCCCTGGCCGACCCGCCTGCGGCTCCTCTTCCAACCGAACAACTGCACCAGCGGCTGCTGGCCGCCGTGCAGGAAGCCCTGGCGCGGCTGCACGGAACGTTCGGGCTGGCTCTGGTCTTTGCCGGCCACCCGGACCTGCTCATCGCCGCCCGCCGCGGCAGCCCCCTGGTGGTGGGCATCGGCCAGGGGGAACACTTCGTGGCCAGCGACGCCGCCTCGCTGGCTGGTTGGACCCAGCAGATTGTTTATCTGGCCGATCACGAGCTGGCCCTGATCACCCCGCAGGGATTCCAGATCATCCACCGCGACACGGGGCACGTCACGCCCGCGGTCCATCACCTGGGTCTGGACGCCGAATGCGTGGACCGGGGGCCCTATCCCCACTACATGCTCAAGGAAATCTACGAACAGCCCGAGGCCCTGCGTAACACGATGCGCGGGCGGCTGAACACCGACGAGGCTTCGGCCCATTTCGGCGGGCTGAACCTCTCGCCGGCCCAACTCCGCTCCGTGCGGCGGATCGTCATCACCGGCTGTGGAACCAGTTGGCACGCGGGACTGGTGGGCGAATACCTGCTGGAACAACTGGCTCGCATGCCTGTGGAGGTGGAATACGCCAGCGAGCTGCGCTATCGCAACCCGCCGCTGGAACCGGGCACGCTGCTGTTTGCCATCACCCAAAGCGGCGAGACGGCCGACACGCTGGCCGCGCTGCGGGAAATCCGCCGCAAGGGACATCCCACGCTGGCCATCTGCAACGTGGTGGGCAGCACCATCGCCCAGGAAGCCGACGGGGGCATCTATCTGCACGCCGGGCCAGAAATCGGCGTGGCTTCGACCAAGGCGTTCACCTGCCAGTGCGTGGCCCTGGCCATGCTGGCCCTGTACTTCGGCCGCCTGCGCGATCTGAGTTTCGCCCAGGGGTTGCAGATCATCCGCCACCTGCACCAACTGCCCGTGGCCGTACAGCAGACCTTGCAGTGCGACGAAGTGGTGCAGCAGGTGGCCAAACGCTACCACCAGTGCCGCAATTTCCTGTACCTGGGTCGGCAGTACCAGTTCCCCGTGGCGCTGGAAGGGGCCTTGAAGCTCAAGGAAATCAGCTACGTCCACGCCGAAGGCTACCCAGCCGCCGAAATGAAGCACGGCCCGATTGCCCTGGTGGACGAGGAGACGCCCAGCGTGTTCCTCATCCCACAGGACCACGTGTACGACAAAGTGCTGGCCAACATGGAAGAGATCAAAGCCCGCGGCGGCCCCATCATCGCCGTGGTTACGCAAGGGGACGAACGGGCGGCGGCCCTGGCCGATGCGGTCATTGAAGTGCCCGAAGTGGTCGAATACCTGCAGCCGGTGGTGATGGCCGTGCCGCTGCAACTGCTGGCCTATCACATCGCGGTGCTCCGCGGCTGCGACGTGGACAAGCCACGCAACCTGGCCAAAAGCGTCACGGTGGAATAACCGTTTTTCACATCGGCGTGCCGGCGAGCCGCCGACTTCAGTCGGCGGAGGCAACTCCCGCCGCAGCCACTGGGAGCTTCCGCACCGGACAAGAACCAACGTAACAGCACCCAACGGCGAGCCCCGAGCTTTAACTCGGGGAGGAAAGACAACAGCCAGCGCTCTTCACCGGACCTCCCCGGACTGAAGTCCGGGGCTCGCCCACGCAAGAACAAATTCGCCCAAGCAAGAACTGACCGAGCCATAAACAAACTCACCCATACGAGAACAAACACGAACGACAACCGGTAGTCGTCTCCCCCAGGAGAATCCCCCCGTGAAGTGGCTTTTCGATACCGCCTACGCGGCCGGTTTGCTGGCCTACGCGCCGCGGCTTGTCTATCGCCGCCTGCGCCACGGGCGCTACCGGCGCGGCTGGGCCGAAAAGCTCTGGGGGCTCGTCCCTCGCAGGCGGAGCAGCCGTCCTTGCGCGTGGCTTCACGCCGTAAGCGTCGGGGAGGTGAACCTGCTCCGGCCGCTGGTGGCCCAATTACAAGAGCACTGGCCCGGGTGGGAGCTGGTCCTCTCCACCACCACCGAAGCCGGCTACGATCTGGCCCGGCGCCGCTTTCCGCAGCTTCCGGTGTTTTTCTGCCCGATGGACTTTTCCTGGGCGGTGCGCGAAGCCATCTGCCGCATCCGGCCGCAGATGCTCGTGCTGGTCGAACTGGAACTGTGGCCGCAACTGCTGGCCGAAGCAGCCCACTGGTGCGTGCCCGTGGCGGTGATCAACGCCCGGCTCAGCCGGCGCAGTTTTCGCGGCTATCGCCTGCTGGGGCCGCTGGTGCGGCGGATGCTGCGCCATGTGCACTTGGTGGCCGCACAAAGCGAAGCCTACGCCGAGCGGTTCCGCCGCCTGGGGGCCGAGCCGGACCGGGTCCACGTGACCGGTTCGCTGAAGTTCGACGGCGTGCAAACCGACCGCGGGAATCCACAAACCCAAGCCCTGCGCCACTTGGCCGGACTGAACGACCAGCACGTGGTGCTGCTGGCCGGAAGCACCCAGGCCGAAGAAGAACGCCTGGTGCTGCAAACCTACCGGCAGTTGCGCAAGCGGCATCCGCGGCTACGGCTGGTGCTGGTGCCCCG
>WFOE01000068.1 GCA_015488215.1 Planctomycetales bacterium | reverse complement strand
CCCCATCGCCCCACGCCCCAAGCTCCACCCCCTTTCACTTCATGCTGGCGATTGCCCGGGAAACGATGCTACCTGCGTCTGCTCAAAAGCCACTTGTTTACCCACTTGTGTCGCTGGCAGTGCATGCTGCCGGGGGTGTCGGAGCCGTCTTGTTTGAGCTGACCTGGGATGGATAAAGTACCGCGGCTTGTGTTTTTTTCCGAGGACCGGCTCCCCGGGCCAGCCAGAACAGGAACCCCGTTCGCATGCCGCCGGCTGTTTCCGTCTTACGACGCCTCGCCGCTTGGGCAGCGCTTTTGCCCGGGCTGTGCTGCGCCGGCGGGTGTTCCTGGTGGCCGCTTCGGCCCGACCCGGCTCCGGACGCTCTGATTCTTTCCCGGCGTCTGACCGCTCAGGCGCTGGCCGCCCAGAGCCGGGGCGATCTGGACCAGGCAAGCCGTCTGCTGGAAACGGCCGTACGGAACTGCCCTTACGATGCCGATGCGCGTGCCCGCTGGGCCGAATTGCTCTGGGAACAAAACCGTCCTCAGGAAGCCCTGGAGCAACTGGAACGCGCCTTGCAACTGATGGGGCCGGACGCAGCGCTGCTGGCCCGCCGGGGCGAAATCCATCTGGCCCTGGGCCATCTGGAAGCCGCCTGGCGCGATGCTCACGCCGCCTTGCAGATGGACTGCCAACTGGCGGCCGCATGGCGGCTGCGTGCCCGGGTGCTGAGCAACCTGGGCCGCTACCCGGAAGCTCTGGCCGATTATTGCCAGGTGCTGCGACTGGAGCCGGACTCTCCGGAGGTGCTGAAAGAGCTGGCCCAAGTCCATTGGCAACTGGCCCAAACCGCCCCCGGCCCAAAACGGGACAAACACTACTACCAGTGCTTGCTTGCTCTGGAACGGTGGGAGGAACAACTGGAACAACAACCTCCGCCGCTGGAACTGCTAGCCTGGAAAGGCCGGGTGTACTACGAGTTGGGCCGCCCCCGCGACGCCCTGTTGGTGTGGCAGCAGGCCCGGCAACGCGGCTGGTCCAACCCCCAAGGGCTTTACTGGATGGCTTTGGCCTACTGGCAAACCGGTCAGGTGGAGCGTGCCCGGCAAGAGCTGGCCGCCTTGCTGAGCCAGGTGCCGCACCACGCCGAAGCGCGCCGGCTGTGGCAACAGCTCCACACGGCCCCGGCGATGGCAGCCGTGCCCCCTTCGGCACAAGGCGGTGCTCGCTAGGTAGAAGTCCAGAAGTTCTCGCGTAACACGCCGGCTCGGGCGAAAAGCAGCTTGTGCGGGGGGCTGGCCGGCTAGCGGTCCTGCCGCCTTTGGCCGACTGGACTTTCCAGCTTTCCAGGTGCGAGTATCTCCGTTTTATCCTTACACTGGAGTAGAAGCCCCCTCCAAGCCTCCACGTCTTGCAGGCTCTCCGGCATGTTCGGACACCCCAGGCTGAGTGTGTCAGCCTCCCAGAATCCGAAACGCCACATAGTGCAACAGCAGCCCTAGGGCGTAACCGAACACCTGCGAAAAGAAAAAGATCGCCGCCAGCACGCCCAGGGAGAGGATTTGTTCTCGGGTCATGGGGCCGCCGCCTGAAGAAGAGGAACAACGAGTACGCGGGGCCGAATTGTCCGCCTGCGGCACCGGCGTTCATCCTCACTGATTCGTCCGGCGGGGGCAACGCCAATTACACTTGCAGTGCCAGCACCGCCGGGGCTACATCAGCACGCCCACCACCGCCGCGGTCATACAGGCGGCCAGTGTACCGCCCAGCATGGCCCGAAGCCCCAATTGGGCAAGCTCCCCGCGCCGCTCGGGCACCAGCGCCCCGATGCCGCCCAACTGGATGCCAATCGAACCGAAGTTGGCAAACCCGCACAGGGCGTAGGTGGCCAGCACGACCGAACGGGACGAAAGCGGATAGGTGCCCTGGGCAGTCCACTCGTGCAATTGGGCATAGGCCAGAAACTCGTTGCCCACCATCTTGATGCCCATCAGTTGCCCCACGGCCCAGCAGTCCTTGCTCTCCACGCCCATCAGCCAGGCCAGCGGCCAGAACAGGTAGCCCAGCACCAGTTCCAGCGACAATTCCGGATAGCCGAACTGACCGCCGGCCCAACCCAGCAGCAGGTTCACCACGTGGATGATGGCTAGGAAGGCGATGAGCATGGCTCCCACGTTCAGGGCCAGTTTCAGCCCGTCGGTGGTGCCAAGGGCCACGGCGTGGATGGCGTTTTGGGCCGGGGACTTGACCATCGCCTGCACGTTGCCCAGGGTCTTGGGCACTTCGGTTTCCGGCTCCATCACCTTGGCCACCAGCAAGGCGGCCGGAGCCGAGATGACCGAAGCGGTAAGCAAGTGGGCGGCCGAGACGCCGAACTGGGTTACGTACACGGCCAACACCCCGCCGGCCACGGTGGCGAACCCGCCCACCATCACGGCCATCAGTTCGCTGCGGGTCATGTCTTTCAGGTAGGGGGCCACCACCAGCGGGGCTTCGGTCTGGCCGACGAAGATGTTAGCGGCGGCCGAAAGCGTTTCGGCTCCCGAGGTGCGCAGCGTCCGCTGCATCACCCAGGCCAGGCCGCGGATGACCCACTGCATCAGCCCCAGGTAGTAAAGCAGCGACATCAGGGCCGAAAAGAAGATAATCGTCGGCAGTGCCCGAAAGGCAAAGGAGCTGAGCACGTCGGGCCGCTGCATGAACTGGCGGCCAAAGACGAACTCGGTCCCCTTGTCGGTGCAACTGACCAAGGCAACGAACAGGTCGTTGGCCCCGCGGAAAAAAGCCCGGCCCGGCTCGGTGTGCAGCGTCATCCAGGCAAAGGCGAACTGGAGAGCAAGTCCCCCCAGAATGACCCGCCAGGGCAGGCGCCGCTTGCGCGAACTCATGGCCCAAGCCAGCCCCACCATAACCACCAGCCCCAGGGCGCTGACGGCTCGCTGCATCAACACTCTCCCTGATCGCAAACGCCCCCCGGCAGCGGCGTATCCGGCTCGGTCGCAGCCCCGGCAGTGCTACCGCCGGGCAGTGGCAGCACCGGCACGCAGGAGCCGGCCGGCCAGTGCTGCCGATGTGCCTCGAACCGGGCCAGCGCGTTGGATTGCGAAAGCACCTGGATATCGGCCGAGCCTTGCCAGCGAAGCGGGGTCACCTGCCAGCGGCCCTGTTTCCATTCCAGCCGGGCCGGATAGAGTGTGGTGCGGCCGCCCCGGTGGCGAAACTCGGCGGCAAGCTCTGCCTGCTGGAAGTGGGGTCCCGGCTCGGTCTGACCCTGCATCCGCCGCAGCACCGGCCGGACGAACAGCTCGAAACACACCAGGGTGCTCATCGGATTGCCCGGCAGCCCAAAGACCAACCGCGGCCGCTCTTCGCGGCGGTAAACGCCCACCCAGAGCGGCTTGCCCGGTTTGAGCGCCACGCCGTGGACCAGCTCTTCCACGCCGCAGCGCCGGAGGGCCGCAGGCACCAGGTCGCGCGTTCCCTTGGACACCCCGCCGGAGAGCAACAGCAGATCGCATTCCAGCCCCCGGGCGATCCGCCGCGCCAGGTCCTCGCCGCAGTCGCGGGCAATGCCCAACGGCTCGGGCCGGGCCGAAGCACTGCGGGCCAACGCAGCCAGCATCGGTCCGTTGCTGTTGCGAATCTGGCCCGGGCCGGGCTGTTCCTCCGGGGGCACCAGCTCGTCGCCGGTGGCCAGAACACCTACCCGGGGACAAGGGGCCACGGCCACCTGGACCGCGCCCACTTCGGCCAGCAGTCCCACGTCCTGCGGCCGGACGACCCAACCGCGGGGCAGCACTTGCTCTCCCCGGCGCACGACGCTCCCTTGTGGCAGCACGTTTTCGCCCGGGGCGAGTCGGCTTGACAGGACCGCAAACTCCGGCTCCGTGCGGCCCTCGGGGGTGACTTCTTCCACCTGTTCAATCATCGCCACGGCGTCGGCCCCGGGCGGCAGCGGCGCCCCGGTCATAATCTTTAGCGTCGTCCCCGGCTCCAGTGCCGCGGTGGCCACGCCGCCTGCGGTCAGCTCGCCGACGACGCGCAACTGCCAGCGGTTTTTCCGGTACCAAGGGGTATCGGGCCGCAGGTCCTGGCTGCGGACCGCGTAGCCGTCCATCATCGACTTGGTCCAGGGAGGGATGTCCCGGTCGGCAAGCACCGCCTGGGCCAGCACGCGGCCGACGGCCTCCTGCAGCGGCTTTTGTTCCGCCGGCAGGCAGGGAACGTGCCGCAGCAGTTGTTGCAGAACGTCCTGTAGAGGAAGAAGCTGGGCCATAAACCGAAGTTGCTCCACGCGCAAACACCCGGCTCCGGCGGCGACCGGAGCCCGCCACGCCAGCCGCGCAGCTCGGGCCGAAAGTGGCTACAGCGCCCCTTGCTCGGGCACCACGAACGGCTTGCGATACTCGCGAGTGAGCATCGCCTGGGCTTGCTGGTTGCCGGGGATGGTTTCGGCGGCCGGATCCACGCGGAGCCGGCGGCCCAGGGCGATTCGGGTCTTGTCCGGCTTCAGCCCGTTGTCCTGCAAGTGCTTAGCAAATCGGGCGAAGGTTTCCTGGAGTTCGTCGTCTTTGCCCAGGTGCTGGGGCGCTTCGCTCACCAGCACCGACTCGCCCAGGCGGTAGGAGATGTTGCCCAGGTGGCAAAGCGCGCTGGACAAGTGGCCTTCCAGGATGGGGGCGTTGAGCTGCTCGGGCTTTCGGCTCCGCACCGCTTTGAGGAAGTTGTCGTAGTGGTAGCGATCCGAGCCGGCCCGAAGCGTCTGCACCGGCTTCCCGTCGAGGTCGAAGAACGTGCCGCCGGAGTAGCTGGGGCTGACGAAGTAGCCTTCGCTACCATAGACGATGATGCCCACCTTGGCTCCGCGGTAGGGAGCGGTGTTCAGCCCGCGCACCTCAAACACGATACGCTTGGGACCGTAGTCGTGCACGGTTACCTGGGTGTTGGCCGTCTCGCCGGCATCCTCGTAGCCCAGGCGCCCGCCGTAGCTGAACACGCCGCGACCGATGTCCTGCAACTGCAAGGCCCAACGGCACAGGTCCATCTGGTGGATACCCTGGTTGCCCAGGTCGCCGTTGCCGTAGAGCCATTGCCAGTGCCAGTCGTAGTGAAAACGCGGCCGAGTGAGCGGTTTGATTGGAGCCGGGCCGGACCAGAGGTTGTAATCGACCGTTTTGGGGATGGGATAATTGCCTCGCGGGCCAATCGAAGGACGCCGCTTGTAACACAGCCCGCGTGCCAGCCGCACCTGGCCCAGTTTGCCCTGGTGGATCAGTTCCATGGCCTGCCGCATACCGGGGTTGGAACGGCATTGGGTTCCGGTCTGGCAGATGCGCCCGTACTTGGCCGCCGCCTGGACGATGCGCCGCCCTTCGCTCACGTTGTGGCTGACCGGCTTTTCCACATAGACGTCCTTGCCCGCCTGCATGGCCCAGATGGCAGCCAAGGCGTGCCAGTGGTTCGGCGTGGCAATGCTGACGACGTCCACCCGCGGGTCTTCGAGCATCTTGCGCAGGTCCTGCACCAGCTTGGGCCGCCGCCCTTGGAGCTTTTCGGTGCCGCGGGCCCGGGCTTCCAGCACGGCGGTATCCGGGTCGCAGAGGTAGAGCACCTCGGTGTCCTGACGCGTGGCGAACGCCCGAATGTGAGAGCCGCCTCGGCCGCGCACGCCCACGACGGCCACGCCCAGTTTTTCGTTGGGGCTTTTGCTCTGGGGGGCTTCCGCTGCGGCCATGCGAGGAGTGGTAGCCAACAGCGCCGCGGCGGTGGCCAGCATCGAATCTTCCAGAAAACGGCGGCGGGTAAGAGTCATGCGAGTTTCCTCCTCCACAGTAGCTTCGGGGCAAGTAGGGCAACCGGCAAGCCGCAATTTTCCTTATCCTAACACGGCGGCAATCAGGAAACAAATCGCCTGTGTTTCCTGGGTAACTGGCTCTCTGTGGAAAAACAGCACCTCGGCAAAACGGCAGTGCCGCTGGGACGCAGTCGCAAAAGAGACGCTCCACATCGGACGCTCCCAACCGGGAACAAGTCCCCTTTTCGGCCAACAGACAAGAAGCGGGCAAGCAATCCCCTTGACGCCCACGGCCAGGGATTAGGTTTCGTCAATCTGCATCCACCGCGGTAGTTCCGGCGAAGCGAAACGCTCCAGCGCGGCAAGCAGCCGCAGGGGTTCGTTTTCGATGCAAAAGACGCGCAAGTACTCCGGGTGGATGAATCCCTGGTCCACGCCGCGGTGAATCATCTCCAGCCAAGGGTCGTAGTAACCGCATACGTTGAGCAGCCCGATTGGTTTGCGATGGATGCCCAACTGGGCCCAGGTGATTACTTCCATCAGCTCTTCCAGGGTGCCGTAACCTCCGGGCAGGGCGATGAAGGCGTCGGCCAGCTCGGCCATCAGGGCTTTGCGCTGGTGCATGTTTTCCACCACGTGCATCCGGGTGGCCCGAGAGTGCGTCAGTTCCCGGGTGGCCAGCGCCCGGGGAATCACGCCCACCACCTCGCCACCGGAGTCGAGCACCGCGTCGGCCAGCGTGCCCATCAGCCCCACCTGCCCTCCGCCGTAAACCACTCCCCAGCCTCGCCCGCAGAGGGCCTGGGCCAACTGCCGCGTGGTCTCGGCGTAGCGGGCATTCCGCCCGCGCTGCGAACCGCAAAAAACGCATACTCGGCGGATCGACGCTTGCTGCATGGTTCCCGTGTGCAAGGCGGAAGTCCAACTGCTCGGATCGGCCGGCGGGCCGGACGGTCGCCCCCAGTTTAGCGCAGCCCGCCTGCAATGCCAGCACCCCTGGGAGCTGATCTTGCCCCGGGCGAAGCTAGTAGCCAGACTCGTCCGACCTCCGTTGGTCCCGGCCGCCGGGGCCAGGGACTTTTTAAG
>WFOE01000067.1 GCA_015488215.1 Planctomycetales bacterium | reverse complement strand
GGCGTGGAGCTGGTACGGCCCATCGGCATCATTGTGCGTCGCAACCGAGAGCTGGGCCCCACGGCCCAACTGTTTATCGAGCTGCTCAAGCAAGGCCAGTGCTGGGAGGAGTCGGCTCCGGGGAACCGCGCTCCGCCGCAGCCTTCGGTCCCGACCGTTCCGCGGTGAAAGCTTCGGGCGAATTGTCCCCTCCCCCCGGCTTGCGGCATTGGTGTTGCCGCTCCCGAGCTAGAGTCGACCCCCTGCAATTAGCAACCTGTTGCCAGCTTTTGCCGCCGAAAGCGGATTCCGAATCGGCCCCGGCGACCGGAAAACAAGCAATTCCCGAACCCTTTGCACCAAGGAGAAACAATGAACGCTCCCGCGCCCCGACGACGCTGGTTGAGCATGATGGAACCGTTCGGGCTGTACGATCCGCGGTTCGAGCACGATTCCTGCGGCGTGGGCTTCGTGGCCCACATCAAAGGGCACCGCAGCCACCAGATTATCCTGGATGCCGATACGGTGCTGCGCAACATGACCCACCGCGGGGCTTGCGGCTGCGAGCCCAACACGGGCGACGGAGCGGGCATTCTGACCGCCCTGCCGCACGAGTTCCTGCGCAAAGTGGTTCGCGAAGACCTGAAAACCGATTTGCCCGAGCCGGGCAAGTTCGCCGCCGGCGTGGTCTTTCTGCCCACGGACAAGGACGAACGGGCCTACTGCAAACGGGTGGTCGAGGAACTGGTCGCCGCTCAGGGGCAGCGCCTGATTGGCTGGCGCGTGGTGCCCACGCGGCCCGACGAGGCCGACATCGGCCCTTCGGCCCGAGCCACCGAACCGGTAATCGAACAGCTCATCGTCGCCGCGGCTGACGGTCTGGACCAGGACGCCTTCGACCGCCAGCTTTACCTGATTCGCAAGCAGGCAAGCCACCGCCTGCGCGGCGACCGGCGGCTGAAGCAGGCCAAGATGTTCTACGTGTGCAGCCTTTCGTCCAAGGTGATTGTTTACAAGGGCCAACTGATGGCCGAACAGGTGCTGCCGTATTTTCCGGACCTTTCGGATCCGGACTACAAGAGCCATTTGGCCATGGTCCATTCGCGGTTCAGCACCAACACGTTCCCTTCGTGGGACCGCGCTCAGCCTAACCGCTTCATGTGCCACAACGGCGAAATCAACACGCTGCGGGGGAACATCAACTGGATGCGCGCCCGCGAAGGAGTGCTGCAAAGCGACCTGTTCGGCCCGGAGCTGAAAAAGCTCTTCCCCATCATCGAGCCGGACTGCTCCGACTCCGGCACGTTCGACAACGCGCTGGAGTTCCTGCTGATGACCGGCCGCACGCTGCAAGAGGCCATCATGATGATGATCCCCGAAGCCTGGCAGCAGCATCCCACCATGCCGGAGGACAAGCGGGCCTTTTACGAATACCACTCCTGCCTGATGGAGCCGTGGGACGGTCCGGCTTCGATTGCCTTTACCGATGGGCACTACATCGGCGCGGTGCTGGACCGCAACGGGCTGCGCCCCAGCCGCTACTACCTGACCCACGATGACCGGGTAATCATGGCCTCCGAAGTGGGCGTGCTGCCGGTGGACCCGGCCATTGTGAAGGAAAAGGGGCGTTTGCAGCCGGGACGGATGTTCCTGGTGGATTTCGAGCAGGGCCGCCTGGTGCCGGACGAGGAGCTAAAGCACGACTTTGCCCGGCGCCGCCCCTACGCCCAGTGGCTGGTCGAGCAGCGGATCCAGCTTTCGGAGCTGGATCCGGCTCACGAGTCTCATGGCTTCTATCCCGAGACGCTGCTTGAGCGGATGCAGGCCTTCGGCTACACGACCGAAACGATGCAGTTCATGCTCATCCCGATGGTCCACGAGAAGCGGGACCCGGTCGGCTCGATGGGCAATGACTCGGCCCTGGCCTGCCTGAGCGACAAGCCGCGGATGCTTTACGATTACTTCAAGCAACTCTTTGCCCAGGTGACCAATCCGGCCATCGATTCGATCCGCGAAGAAGTGATCATGTCGCTGGAGTGCTACATCGGGCCGGAGCGGAACCTGCTGGAAACCACGCCGGAACACGCCCACCGGCTGCTGGTGCCGCACCCCATCCTGAGCAACGAGGAGCTGGCCGCGCTGAAGCATATGAACCACCGCGGCTGGAAGACGCGCACCATCGACATCACCTGGCCCCGCGACGAAGGAGCCCAGGGGCTTACCCGGGCACTGGACCGCATCTGCCGCGAAGCCGAAGAGGCGATCGACCAGGGCTACACGCTCATTCTGCTTTCGGATCGCAACGTGGGCCCGGACCGCGTTGCCGTCAGCGCCCTGCTGGCCACCGGAGCGGTGCACCATCACTTGATCCGCCGGGTCAAACGCACCCGGATCGGCATCGTGGTCGAAACCGGCGAAGCCCGCGAAGTGCATCACCACTGCCTGCTGGTGGGCTACGGGGCCGATGCCATCAACCCCTATCTGGCCTTCGAGGCGCTGTGGCAGGCCCGGCGCGACGGGCTGCTGGACCCTTCGATCAAAGACGACCAGCAGGTGGTGGCCGCCTACCGCAAAGCGGTGGCCAAGGGGATGCTGAAGGTAATGGCCAAGATGGGCATCTCCACACTGCAAAGCTACAAGGGGGCGCAGATTTTCGAAGCCCTGGGGCTGCACCAGGAGGTGGTCGATCGCTGCTTTGCCGGCACGCCCAGCCGCATCCAGGGAGTGGGCTTCGACGTGCTTGCCCAGGAGCTGCTGCGGCGGCACGAGCTGGGCTACCCCCGCCGCGAAGAAGAACGGCTGCCGGTGTTGCCCAACCCGGGCGAGTTCCACTGGCGGGCCGAAGGGGAACGCCACGCCTGGGAACCGGCGGCGATTGCCTCGTTGCAAGTGGCCGCCCGCACCAACAACGCCCAAGCCTACTGGGACTTTGCCCGGCGCGTGAACGAAGAGAACCGCCGCCGCTGCACGCTGCGGGGACTGCTGCGTTTCAAAAAACGCGAGCCGGTACCCCTGGAAGAAGTGGAACCGGCCCAGGAAATCGTCAAGCGGTTCGTTACCGGGGCCATGAGCTTCGGTTCCATTTCGGCCGAAGCCCACGAAACGCTGGCCATTGCCATGAACCGCCTAGGCGGCAAGAGCAACACCGGTGAAGGGGGCGAGGACCCCGAGCGGTTCAAACCCCTGCCCAACGGTGACTCGAAGCGTTCGGCCATCAAACAGGTGGCCTCGGGCCGCTTCGGCGTGACCATTTGGTACTTGACCAACGCCGACGAGATTCAGATCAAGATTGCCCAGGGGGCCAAGCCGGGCGAAGGGGGCGAGCTGCCCGGCCGCAAGGTGGACGAAAACATCGCCCGCATCCGCTACTCCACGCCCGGTGTGGGGCTTATCAGCCCGCCGCCGCACCACGACATCTACTCCATCGAAGACCTTAAGCAACTGATTCACGACCTGAAGAACTCCAACCCCAAGGCCCGCATCAGCGTGAAGCTGGTCTCCGAGGTGGGCGTGGGCACCATCGCCGCCGGAGTGGCCAAGGCCCATGCCGACCACATCCTCATCTCCGGCGATACCGGCGGCACCGGCGCCAGCCCGCTTACCAGCATCAAACACGCCGGGCTGCCCTGGGAGTTGGGGATTGCCGAAACCCATCAGACCTTGGTGGCCAACGACCTGCGTTCCCGCGTGGTGCTGCAAACCGACGGGGGATTGAAGACCGGCCGCGACGTGGTCATCGCCGCCCTGCTGGGGGCCGAGGAGTTCGGCTTCTCCACCGCCCCGTTGATTACGCTGGGCTGCATCATGATGCGCAAGTGCCACCTGAACACCTGCCCGGTGGGCATCGCCACCCAGGACCCCGAGCTGCGCAAAAAGTTCACCGGCAAGCCGGAACACGTGGTCAACTATTTCTTCCTGGTGGCCGAAGAAGCCCGGCAACTGATGGCGCAACTGGGCTTCCGCACCATGGACGAAATGATTGGCCGGGTGGACGTGTTGGAAATGGACGACGCGCTGGATCATTGGAAGGCTCGGGGGTTGGACCTGACCCCCATCCTCACTCCCGCCCAGAAGCCGCACCCGGGGGTGGAGGTGCGCTGCACGATTGCCCAGGACCACGGGCTGGAAAAAGCGCTGGATAACAAACTCATCCAACTGGCCCAGGACGCCATCCAGCACGGCAAGCCGGTTCGGCTGGAAGTGCCCATCGTCAACACCAACCGCACGGTGGGCACCACCCTGAGCCACGAGATTGCCAAGCGCTGGGGCGAGCACGGGCTGCCGGAGGACACGGTCCATATCCGCCTGAAGGGTTCGGCCGGGCAGAGCTTCGGCGCCTGGCTCATCCGCGGCGTTACGCTGGAGCTGGAAGGCGACGCCAACGACTACGTGGGCAAAGGGCTCAGCGGCGGTCGCCTGGTCATCTATCCGCCCAAGGAAAGCACCTTCGTGCCCGAGGAGAACATCATCGTGGGCAACGTGGTGCTCTACGGGGCGATTCGCGGACAGGCGTTTTTCCGCGGCCGGGCGGCTGAGCGGTTCTGCGTGCGCAACTCCGGTGCCCATGCCGTAATCGAAGGTGTGGGCGACCACGGCTGCGAATACATGACCGGCGGCCGCGTGGTAGTGCTGGGACCCACCGGACGCAACTTCGCCGCGGGGATGAGCGGCGGTATCGCTTACGTCTGGGACCGCGAGGGCGTCTTCTTGCAGAACTGCAACCTGGGCATGGTCGATCTGGAAAAACTGGACCAGGAGCAGGACATCAAGGAAGTGCTGCACTTGATCCAACTGCACCAGCAGTACACCGGCTCCACCGTGGCCCAATACGTGCTGGAAAACTGGGACCAGGTGCGGCCACAGTTCGTCAAAGTGATGCCCCGGGACTACAAACGCGTGCTGGAAGAACGGAAGCGAAGGCAACAGGTGCCCGTGGCCGGGTCGTAACGGTTATGTGACATGCGACTTGGCCCTGCGGCGTGCGTCTTGCGCGAGGGGCTTCCGCTGCGAGGCAAGACCAAACGTAAAGCACCCCCCCGGCGAGCCGGGGACTTCAATCCCCGGAGAAAACCAAAGTAAACACTTTGCGGTTGACTCTCCCCGGACTAAAGTCCGGGGCTCGCCAAACAGACGCAAACGCCAAACAGACGCAAACGCCAAGCACACGCTTACGCTAAACGGACACGACGCATAGGCCAAACAGACGGAAACCCGATCAACCCCCGATTCCCCAAGCTACGGAACACCGACGATGGGAAAGCCCACCGGTTTCAAAGAGTATCCGCGGCAGACGATTCCTTACCGTGATCCGCTGCAGCGAATCCAGGACTACGAGGAGTTCCAGCTCGTGGTGCCCGAGGAGCACCTGCGCACCCAGGGCGCCCGCTGCATGGACTGCGGCGTGCCGTTCTGCCAGTCGCAGTACGGCTGCCCGGTCGATAACCTCATTCCGGAGTGGAACGACCTGGTCTATCGCGGCCACTGGAAAGAGGCGTTCCACCGGCTGATGAAGACGAACAACTTTCCCGAGTTCACCGGCCGCGTGTGTCCGGCTCCCTGCGAAGGGGCCTGCGTGCTGGGCATCATCGAACCGGCCGTGACGATTAAGAACATCGAATGCGCCATCATCGACCGCGCGTATGAAGAGGGCTGGATGCACCCCCGTCCCCCCAAGCATCGCACCGGCAAGAAGGTAGCCATCGTCGGCTCCGGTCCCGCGGGACTGGCTGCGGCCGACCAATTGAACAAGGCCGGGCACTTCGTCACCGTCTATGAACGGGCCGACCGCGTGGGCGGGCTGCTCATGTACGGCATTCCCAACATGAAGCTGGACAAGAAGCTGGTCCAGCGCCGCGTGGATCTGATGCACAAGGAGGGGGTGAAGTTCGTCACCGAAGTCCACGTGGGCGTGGACCTGGAAGCTGAACAACTGCAGCGCCAGTACGACGCCGTGCTGCTGGCCACCGGGGCCACGCGGCCGCGGGATCTGCCCATTCCGGGTCGGAATCTGCGGGGTATCCACTTCGCGATGGAGTTTCTGACGGCCAACACCAAGAGCCTGCTGGATTCCGGCTTACAGAACGGTCGCTACATTTCGGCCAAGGACAAGGACGTCATCGTCATCGGCGGCGGGGACACCGGTACCGACTGCATCGCCACCAGCATCCGCCACGGTTGCCGCAGTCTGGTCAATTTCGAGCTGCTGCCCAAGCCGCCCGAGCAGCGCGCCCCGGACAACCCCTGGCCCCAATGGCCGCGAATCTTCCGCGTCGATTACGGCCATGCCGAAGCGCGGGCCGTGTTTGGACGCGATCCGCGGGAATACTGCGTGCTGAGCAAGGAATTCCTGGACGACGGCCAGGGGAACGTGGCCGGTGTCCGCACCGTGCGGGTGGAATGGACCCGGGGCGAGGACGGCCGTTTCCAGATGAAGGAACTGCCCGGCACCGAGCAGGTCTTCAAAGCCCAACTGGTGCTGCTGGCCATGGGTTTCCTGGGGCCGGAGGACACACTGGCCGAAGCGTTTGGCCTGCAGCGCGACGAGCGAAGCAACTTCAAAGCCGCCTACGGAGACTTCCAGACCAGCGTCCCGGGCATCTTTGCCGCGGGCGACTGCCGCCGCGGGCAGTCGCTGGTGGTCTGGGCCATCAACGAAGGCCGCCTGGCCGCTGAGCAGATCGACCGCTACCTGCTGCAAGTGCCCGCCCGGGCGTAGGGGGCTTGGGGATGGATCGTCTTGCGGCTTGCGCCGTGCGCGTTGCGCGAGGAGCTTCCGCTCCGAGGCAAGAATAACCGCCGATTCTCGCAATCGGCGAGCTGCCAGCTTTAGCTGGCGGAGAAAAGCTAACAAACGTTTCTTCGGGATCTCCCCGGACTGAAGTCCGGGGCTCGCCGAAGCGGCAATCGGCTTGCGGCGCGGGCGATGCGGCTTGCGGGGAAAGCTGTCGCTCCGGCGGAAGAATGAGCGCTCATTCCCGCACTCCGCAAGCTGCCCGGTTCAACCGCCCAATTCGTCTTCGGCCCGGCTCCACGGTTCCAGGGCCAGCGAGTAGTCGAACAGTTCCTCGGGGCGGAAGTAGATGTCGATTTCGCGCTTGGCCGCCTCGGGACCGTCCGAAGCGTGCACCAGATTCATCTGCCGCGAAAGGGAAAAGTCGCCGCGAATCGTCCCGGCCTGGGCTTTCAGCCCGCTGGTGGCTCCCAGCATCTCACGCACCACGCGGATGGCGTCCAGCCCTTCCAGCACGGCGGCCACCAGGGGCGAGCCGGTGATGTACTTTTCCAGCGACGGGTAAAACGGTTTGTCCACGTGTTCGGCGTAGTGGCGTTTGGCCAGCTCGGGCGTGACCTGAAGCATCTTCATGCCCACAATCTTGAACCCCTTGTCCTCGAAGCGGGCCAGGATGCGACCTACCAGACGGCGTTGCACACAGTCGGGTTTGAACAGAATGAGCGTGCGTTCCATGGGCAAGTCCTCAGGTACGGTTTCAGGGGATTCGGTTGTCTCATCCGGAACCTGTCCGGGCCACCGGCTTGGGAAAACACCGGCTGGGAGAGGGCGATTGTACCCCAGCCCTCCCGGGGGACAAGCCCGGCTGAGGCTGACCTATCCCCACTTTTCACATTCCTCCAGGATGGCCTGACAGACGGCCCGAAGCATCGTCATTATTTGGAGTTGGATCCGGTCCAGCATCCGCTGCCCGATGATGAAGTAGCTATAATCGTCCGCCCGGGCGAGCTGCCCCAACTGGAAGGAGCGTAGTGCTCCTTGGCATGGAGCCCAATTCCCAACAGCAGAATGTAACCCAGTGCCAGAATCAGCAGGGCCCGGCTGAGGTTCTCCGGACTGCGGATTCGCGT
>WFOE01000066.1 GCA_015488215.1 Planctomycetales bacterium | reverse complement strand
CGAGCTGCCCCAACTGGAAGGAGCGTAGTGCTCCTTGGCATGGAGCCCAATTCCCAACAGCAGAATGTAACCCAAGGCCAGAATCAGCAGGGCCCGACTGAGGATCTCCGGAATGCGGATTCGCGTACACGGTAGCGAAAACCCATTGCGGCGGTTCTTGTAGTCCCGGAACAGCTCTTCGATCTGCATCCGCTTGCCGTAAAGATCGCAAAGCTGATTGGCCCCCTGGTTCAGGTCGGTCGTCAGGAACCACGGTTCTCGTTTGTCCTTCCGCCACACCACCACGATGTTCTGCACCAGGCTGTGCCGCTTGCGGTACTGCACGCCCCGGCCGCCGGCTACCGGGAGCTTCCGCACCGGGCAGGAATGGGCTTGCGCCTTGCGCGTGGAGCTTCCGCTCCAGGCAGGAATAAACGCCGATTCTTGCACTTGGCGAGCCGCCAGCTTTAGCTGGCGGAGGAGAAACAGATAGTAAACGTTTCTGCTTGCCTCCCCGGACTGAAGTCCGGGCTCGCCTGTTTGCTCGGCCAACGTATTACTCAGGTAACTAGCGGCCATTTGCCGTGGTGCGTCGTGAGCAATCGCCGCGACTCCCCGGCAGCCCAAAACACAAGACGCAAGACCCAGGCCCTTTTCGTCCGGGGCTGGCCGAAGCATCATGGGGCATAAAGCCGTCTACCGGTGTGCTTAAGAACGTGTCACAACCCCCCGGCATCGCTCCAATCCTAGGGCGTGGCGATTGCGGCCAGAGGTTTTGTGACAGCCTCTAAAGACTCTTGGTCGGCCTCTTAATGGTTGAACAGAAACTCCTTGGTGTTAATCAGGGCCCAGAGGATGTCGCTGTACGCCACTTGGGGGTTGTCTTTGTGCTTTTCGATATGGGCCAGGCACAGCTTCAGCTCGTTGGGCCGTGGCGGCCGACCCAGCGTGTACAGGTACAGCTCTTCCACCTTTTCCTGCGGCGAGCGGTCTTTCTCGTGGGCCAGCCGGGCGGCGTGTCCCCGCTGCACCTTGTCCTGGATTTCCCGAGAGTTGAGCAGGTGCAACGTCTGGGCCAGGTTGGCGTCGTAGCTTCGTTCACATTCGCAGGGGCTGGTTCCCTGCGGGCGGCCGAATGCCAGCAGGAAATAGTTGGCCAGGGACATGTCGGGCAGTTGCACCGCCCGCATCTCCGGCGGCGTGCGCGGCAGCCGCGAAGGCACGCCGGTGGCCTGGCTCAGTGCGTCGTAGAGCACTTCGGCCGGCAGCCGCTTGGCGTAGTAGCGGGAGAAGTTCTGCTTATCCGCTTCGTTGTACTGGTTCGGTTCGGAGTCCAACTGGTAAACGCTACTGCGGCAAATGGTCCGCACCAGGTCCTTCAGGTCGTAACCGCTTTTGATGAAGTGTTGGGCCAGAGCCTCCAGCAGTTCGGGGTTGCTCGGCGGGTTGGTCACCCGCATGTCGTCTTCCGGATCGATGATGCCCCGGCCGAAAAAGTGCTTCCAGTAGCGATTGACCAGGCTCTTGGCAAAGTAAGGGTTCTTCGGATCGACCATCCAGTCCACCAGATGGTGCCGCGGGTCTTCTTCCGGCGGGATGTCCAAAGCCGGGCCGCCCAGTCCGGCCGGCTTGAGCCGTTCCCGGGTACGCGGGTTGACGGCCGTGGCCGTTCCGCGGACGTGATACACCCGCGGCTGAATCTGGCTGCTGGTGCCGTCCGCGTCGTTCTTGCGCCGCATCCGGGTAAAGAAGGCCACAAAGCTGTAATAGTCCCGTTGGCTCCATCGCTCGAACGGGTGATGGTGGCAGCGGGCACACTGGATTCGCTGGCCCAGGAACAACTGCGTGACGTCTTCGATAATCGACTCGGGCGTTTTCAGTTCCCGGTACCAGACCACCGGCGGATGGGAGCGCATGTCGCCGCTGGCAGCGACGATTTCCCGCACGAACTGGTCGTAAGGCTTGTTCTCGGCCATGCTCTGGCGAATCCAGGCATGGAACAGATACGCGCCCCGTTCGGTCCCTCGTCCGGTGGAACGCACCCGCAGAATCGAAGCCCACTTGTTGGCAAAGTAGTCGGCATAGTCGGGACTATCCAGCAGGCGGTCAATTAGCTTGTCGCGTTTGTTCGGGTTCTTGTCGGCCACGAAGGCTTTGACTTCTTCCGGCGTGGGCAACCGGCCGCAGATATCCAGCGTCGCCCGGCGAATGAACGTGTAATCGTCGCACAGGGGCGAAGGCGGAATCCCCAACTCCTTGAGCTTGGCGAACACCAGGCGGTCGATGAAGTTCCGCTCCGGCGGCAGTTGGGTCACTTGGATACCCAACGGGATTACCGCCCGAAACACCGTCACGTGGCCCTGGTAGCGGACCATCACGCCCACTTCGCCCGTCAGGTCGAACACGCGGACCAGTCCGGTGCGGCTCACCTCGGCCATCTCGGCCTGGTTCGATTCGAACTGGGCCATGCGGGTCACATCCTGCACCGAACCGTCGCTGTAGTAAGCCACCACTTGCAACTGCTGCTGCCCTCCCAAGGGCAGAGCCAGCCGCTGCGGGAACACTTCGATGCGTTCCACCACCGGATCGTCCTGGCTGCCGTAGGGCATTCCTTGGGCGATCCAACTACGCAGCAGCGCGTATTCGTAGGAATCCGGCTCCATCCGCAAGCCGCCGCCGTGGGCCATGCGGTTGGTGGCCTTGAGCAGAAGCAAGCTGCGGTCCGGCGCGGCCGGAAACAGCCGCCGCCCGCGACCTTCCTTGACCAGATAGTCGTAGTCGTCCTCAGGATAAAAGCCCAGCAGCGAGAGCTTGAACCCGTTCTGCCCGGTGCTCTTACCGTGGCAAGCGCCCATATTGCAGCCCAGCTTGGTGAAGATGGGCACAATCTGGTTGGGAAAGTTGATCGGCACCGGCGACTCGAAGTGGTCCACTTGGATTTGGATGCGGCCCTCCAGCCCCTGGGGACTGCGGGCTACCACAGTGGCCGTGCCGTTGCCCACCGGGGTGACAAAGCCGGTGGAATCGACCTGGACCACTCCCTGGGGCGAGACGTGGTAGCTGACCTTTCGGGTCAGGTCGCGCTGCTGGCCGGAGTTGTAGTGGCCCAGCACAACCAGTTGCATCCGCGCGTCCTTGCCGTGCAGGACGATTTTTTCCGGCTGTTGAATCTCCACGCGGATCAGCTTGCCCGGGTCGCCCAGCCCCGGCACTTTGGCTCCCTGAGCCACGTTCCCGGCCAGCCCCAAGCCCAACAGGGCAACGCAACCCAGCACCCAGCGATAAGCGGCCCGAGAACACCTCATGGCAGGAACTCCTGTGGCGGGGAAGGGGGTGGCAGGCGGGCGTGCTTCGGCCCGGAAAGACCGGGGCCGAAACGTCGGGTACATTCCGTTGATTGTTGTCGGCCAATCTGCCT
>WFOE01000065.1 GCA_015488215.1 Planctomycetales bacterium | reverse complement strand
GATTTCGCGTTTGTCGTGTTCCCAGATTTCCCGCAGCGCTTTCACATCCACCAGCTTGAATACGGCCACCACCAGGACTGCGGCCAGACTGGACGTGGGCACCTGGGCCAGCACCCCCGGCAACGCGACCACGAACAGCAGCAACCACACGCCGTGCAGCACGCTGGCCAGCCGCGTTTTGCCACCGGCGGCCACGTTGGCCGCGCTGCGGATGATCACCCCGGTCAGCGGCACGGCTCCCACGACGCCACAGCACATGTTGCCGATACCCTGGGCCAGCAGTTCCCGGTCGTAGTTGGTCCGGGGCCCCTGGTGTAGCCGGTCCACGGCTGTGGCGCTGAGCAGTGTTTCGGTGCTGGCTAGGAAGGCCATCACCAGGGCCATCTCCAGGATGGGCCACTGCAGCAGCTTCGGCAGCAGGGAGAGATCGATCAGGTTGATCGCCTCCAGCATCTTGTCCGGCAGCGTGACCCGTTGCACGTTCAGATTGCCCAGATAAGCCACCAGCGTGGCCACCGCCACGGCCACGAGTGAAGCGGGAATGAACGACAGCCGCCGCGGAACGATCGGCTTCCACACCAGCAGCACCACGATGGTCAGCACGCCCAACAGGGCCGCCGCGCGGTGGGACCCGTCGTCACCGAACAGCACCTTGCCCACGGCCGAAGGGATGGCCAGAAGCTGTTCCAGGGCCGAGGCCTTGAGCGAAGCGTCGAGCATCACGTGAAACTGGCTGGCGAAAATGATGACCGCAAACCCGGTCATCAGCCCGTGCACAATCGAAGGAGGAATGGCCCGGAACACCTGTCCCAACCGCAGCGTGCCGGCCAGGGCTTGCAGGGCCCCGGCTGCCAGCACAATCACGCCCAGCATCGCTAGACCGTACTGTTGGGTAATCATCAACACCAGCACAATCAGGCCGTTGGCCGGGCCGCTGACCAGCATGGGGCTGCCGCCCAAGGAGGCCACGACCACGCCGCCGATTACGCCGCTGAGGATTCCGGCCATCGGCGGGGCTCCGGAAGCCATGGCGATTCCCAGGCACAGAGGCAACGCCACCAGGAACACCACCAGCGAAGCCATGATGTCCGATTTCCACCACCCCGGTTCCAGCGGAACCTGCTTGTTTCTGTTTCGTCCGTTTTGCTTCTTCATGGAGTAGTAACCTCCGCAAGGGGAAAAGCGGCGACTCGACTAACCGCTCCGTTTTCGGAAACTGCAACGCAGCACGTTTCCGGCTGCTCGCCCCGCGGCAGCGCGGAGGCCGCGGGCCGGGCGCAATTTAGGCCAGGTAGATGTCGCACGGGTCGTGGATCGGCACCGGAGGGGCAGGCGGCTGGACGAACCGACCGCTGGCTTCCAGCAACCGGCTTTCGGAGCCGCCACGGACGTACAGCACTTCGTGCTCCACGTCGTAAATCCAACTGTGCAGTTGCAACCGGCCTTGGCTCATCGCTTCCAGCACGGGACCGTAGGTCCGCAAGTTGGCCGTTTGCAACAGCACGTTCTCTTCCACCACGGCCTGATGGAACTGGTCCGGAGGCAAGGAGCCGTATTTCTGTCGCACCAGCCGCACGATGGAAGCGAGAGTCGAAGAGTCTTTGGTCCGGTGCTCTTCGCCCTCGTCGGCTTGCTCCACCAGGTTCTTCAGCACGGTGCTGGGCAAATGGCCACAAACGACGATTTCGGTCACTTCTTCCTGCTCCACGGCTCGCTGCAGGACCTGTTCTGCTTCCCGGTCGCCCGAGCCCGACGGTGGAATTGTGGGTCCCGGACGCCGCCAAAGCAAAAACCGTACCCCTGCGAAGTCTTGAAACAACGTGTCGTCCAGCACCGGGTCGGTGCACGTGACCAGGAGCGTGCCGACCGGTGAGCCTTCGCCCCAGTGCTGCAATCCCTGTTGTGCGTGTTGTTTCTGGAAGGTTCCCTGGTCCATGGCATCGACTCCTGTACACAAGTGGTCAACAAAAAAGGCCGGAGGAGCGCAACAGGTGCGCCTCTCCGGCCACATTCTCCGAGGCTGTTCCGCTCCCCGGAGACAATGGCCGCCAGTTGTCTCTGGCCCAAAGGGCCGCGTTTCCATGAAAGTTGCCACAAAAAAACGGCCGGGAAGACGAAGGTTCGTCTTGCCGGCCGTTTATTCCCGCCGACCCATCCGATCGGCAGGACTTCCTGGCTCATTTTATTTCTTTATTTCTCGGTCCGGACTGTCGCTCCGGCCCGCTGCCGAGCCGGTTCGCCAATCCAGACTACGAAAACTTTACATTCTCTCCGGCAGTGTGTCAACCGGTTTGTTTTTCCGGCTTTTTATCCCCGCCGCGGCCGTCTTGTAGCCGGTCGGGCCGAGAAAAAACTCCGTTGCTTCCGGCCTGCGGGAGAGCATACTGGATGTGTTTTACAGGCTGTCACAAAACTTCCGGCTGCAAGCGCCACGCCCGAGGATTGGAGCAGCACCGGAGGGTTTTGTGACACACTTATCGACATCCGCCGGCTGTTTCCTTCGGTTTTCTTTCGGCGATTCCCGTTTATCTCCAGTGCAGCAAGGAGCCTTCCATGCGATTCGTGGCGTTGGTTGTGGTGGCAGGAGCAGCGATGGTCGCAGGGGCCGTCCCGGGCGCAAGTCGGGCCCAGCAAGTGCCCAACTACGGGGAACATTTGCGTCTGTTGCAAAAACATACCGAGGTAATCGAGCTGACCGCAGGCCAGGCCCGAGTGATTGTTTGCCCCCGGCTCCAGGGCCGGGTGATGACGGCCACTGCCTCCGGACTGCAGGGCACCAGTAACGGTTGGGTCAACCCGGCCGCGCTCCAGGCCGGCGAAGTGAATCGGCAGTTCAACAACTACGGCGGTTCGGACCGCTTCTGGCTGGCTCCGGAAGCGGGTCAGTTCGGGCTGTTCTTTGCCCCGGGGGCCAAGCTGACTTTTGCCAACTGGTTTACTCCCCCGGCACTGAACCAAGGAGCGTTCCAGGTGCTCGGGCGCAGCTCCCGAGAAGTGCGCATGGGACGCCAGATGCGGTTGCAAAACGCTTCCCGGCAGCAGTTCCACATTTACGTGAACCGCACCGTGCGGCTGCTTTCCCGGTGGCGGTTGCTTCAAACGTTGGGTCCCCAGGCCGCCGCGGCCGTGGAGCAAGGGGGACTGCGAGCCGTGGCCTACGAAACCGAAAACACGATTACCAACCTGGGCCCCGACTGGTCGCTGGAACGAGGGCTGCTTTCCATCTGGATTCTGGGCATGTTCCCGCCCGGACCCGAGACGGCCATCCTGGTCCCTTACCGACCGGCGCCGGAATCCGAACTGGGGCCGGTCGTCATCTCCGATTACTTTGGCCCATTGGGGCCCGACCGGCTGAAAGTGCTGCCCAGCGTGATTCTCTTTCGCGGCGACGGCCGTTACCGTTCCAAGATCGGGGTAACGCAGAAGCGAGTACGGCCGGTGGCCGGGGCGATTGACTTTCGCCGCGGGGTGCTGACCCTGGTGCAGTTTTCGCTCCCCCGGCAGCCCGAAAAGCACCTGTACGTGAACAACCTCTGGCACTTGCCGCAGAAGGAGCCTTACGTGGGCGACGTGTTCAACAGCTACAACGACGGGCCGACCGAGCCGGGGGCTTCGAGCCTGGGCGGATTCTTCGAGCTGGAAACCCTCTCGCGCACCCGGCCGCTGCGCACCGGCGAAAGCCTTACCCACGTGCATCGCACGTTCCACATCGAAGGGAGTCCGGAACAGCTCAGTCGCATCACCCAGGCCGTGCTGGGCGTAGATTTGCAGACGGTGCGGCGGGTGTTCTTTTCCCGATAGTGGCGGCTGGAAGCGGCTCCAGGAACAGCCGGACGCGGCGACGATGAAGCTTGTTGACCTGGATCGGCTCGACGATCCGCGACTGCACCCGTACTGCCATCTGCGGCAAACGAACTGGACCCGGTACTCGGGCCTGTTCATCGCCGAGGGGCGCCGGGTGGTGGCTCGCTTGCTGCAAAGTCGCTTTCCGGTCCGTTCTCTGCTGGTAAGTCGGCGCCGGCTGGGGTGGTTGGAAGAGATGGCCTCCGCCGTGCCGCCGGACGTGCCTGTGTTCGTCTTGCCTCACCCCCTGGCCCAGCAGCTGGTCGGCTACAACTTCCACACTGGGATTCTGGCCTGCGGAAGCCGATTGCCCGAGCCGGAACTGGACCGTCTGGTCGCCCCGGGCGAGAAACGCCAGCGGCTAGTGGTCTGCACCCGAATGGAAAACCCCGACAACCTGGGCACCGTCATCCGCTTGGCGGCCGGGTTCGGCTGCCAGGGAGTGCTGTTGGGCCGGGGATCGGCCGACCCGTTTTCCCGCCGGGTGCTTCGGGTGTCGATGGGCCAGGCGTTGTTCGTGCCCGTGCGGTGGTGCGAGCACCTGGAAGAAGACCTGACCCTGCTACGCAGCCGCTACGGCTACACGCTGCTGGGAGCCGAAGTGACTCCCCAGGCCACGCCGCTTTACCGGTTGGAACCGCCCCAGCGCTGCGCGTTGTTGCTGGGCAACGAGGACCGCGGGCTCACCCCCTCCTGGCTGGCTCTTTGCGACCACGTGGCCCAGATTCCCATGGCCCCAGGAGCCGATTCGCTCAACGTGGCCGTGGCGGCGGCCGTGTTCTTGTACCATTTGAACCGGCCGTCGGCGTAGCGGGTCGGGGGCCGGTCCGTGGCGGTTCCTCCCGTCGCCCCTTCTTCAGCCGTCCCCTTTGTCGAGCCGAAATCAATAGGGACCGGAAACCGGCACGACGAACGGGTTGCGAATCCGCTTGGTCCCGGCCGTCCGCGGCGGCTGAGGAGTCTGGGGCTGCGGGGTTACGAACGGGTTAGAAACCTTCTTGGGGCGCACCGGGCGGAGTTTCAGCTCCGGCGTGGCCACGCCCGGCGGATAAGCAAACGGGCTGTAGCCATAGGGGCGAGGCACAGGATAGCTGTAGTACACCGGCGGATAGAGCGAGTAGTAGGGCAAACGCTGGCGGCCGTAGAGCCAGTACCAGCCGTAGCCGTCGGCCCAGGTGAAACCGCCGTAGGCCTGCGGATACGGTCCCGGCTGGGCCTGGGCCGCTTCCGGCTCGTAGCCCAGCAGGGCAACAGCCAGCAACAACGCAAAACCGGTCGAAAGCCCGAATCGTAACATGGTGTTTCTCCTCCAGAGGTGGAACGGGAGCCGGTGCAGGCTGCGCGGGGCACGTTCCCCTTTGCCGCTGCCTCCCGGGAAAACTCCCCAAGTTCCACCCTAATTGGCCCCGGGTGCAAAGCAACCTTCCGTCGCCTGGGGCAGACGGAAATCCCACCGGGGAAGCGGTGAAAAGGTCCCCCTGAGTAGTTCCGCTTTCGTTGCTTCCGCCATCGCAACCATCGCAAGCCAGACTCCCCGTTGTGGGCATGCCGTGCAGCCGATAGACTTTCGGCCAAAGCGGCTGCGTCAAGCCGACCGTGAAACCGGCAGCCAGGGTGCGGAGCAAACCAGGTGGGCGAAAACCCGACCAATCCCCGCTACGAAGTCATCTGGGCCCCGTGGCGATTGGCCTACGTAACCGGCCAGAAGGAACCTGAGCCGGAAGCGGTGCCTGTCCCCCCGGGAGCCGACCCCCGGTGCTTTTTGTGCCAGGGGGCCGTGGCCCGGGACCGCAAAGCCCGATTGGTGCTCCACCAGGGCCAGTACGTGGTGGTGGTGCTGAACCGCTATCCGTACAACAACGGGCACCTGCTGGTGGCTCCGCGGCGGCATGTGGCCCGGCTGGACCAGCTCACCGACCAGGAACACCTGGCCTGCCAGCAGATGCTGGCCCGGCTCGTTTCGCTGCTGGAACGGCTAATGCGGGCCGAAGGGTTCAACCTGGGACTGAATCTGGGCCGCGTAGCCGGAGCCGGACTGCCCGGTCACCTGCACTGGCACCTGGTTCCCCGGTGGCACGGAGATACGAACTTCATGCCCGCCCTGGCGGCGGTGCGGGTCATACCGCAGTCGCTGGAAGCGTTGTGGGAACTGCTCGACCAGCACCTGGACCAGCCTCGCGGCCAGTCGTCTTGAATCCCGGAGAGCGATGTCTTCATCCCGGCCTGCTGGAACCGGCACCCCCGCCGTCGGACCGCCCACGGCCCAGGAGCTGATGCTCCGCGAGGCGGCCTGGCTGGCCCCTTACGCCATGCCCTCGATGCAATCCCAGGGCCGGCGCTACCCGGAACCGGAACACCCCTACCGTACGCCGTACCAGCGGGATCGGGACCGCATCACCCACAGCGCCGCCTACCGTCGGCTGAGCTACAAAACGCAAGTGTTCACCGGGGAGATGGGCCAGCAGCATCGCACCCGGCTGACCCACACGCTGGAAGTGGCCTCAATCGCCCGCACGCTGGGCCGTGCGCTGCGGCTCAACGAAGACCTGATCGAAGCCCTGGCCCTGGTGCACGACCTGGGCCACCCGCCTTTCGGCCACGCCGGAGAGCAGGCCCTGCAGCAGTGCCTGGGCGAAGCGGGCTCTTTTTCCCACAACCAGCACGCCCTCACGCTGGTGGAACACCTGGAACGGCGCTATCCGGCTTTTCCCGGACTGAATCTCACCTGGGAAGTGCTTCACGGCCAGGGAGCCAAAGCCCAGCAGCGGCTTCTGGACCAGGGGGCTTTGCTCGAAGTGCAAGTGGTCGATGCCGCAGACAACATCGCCTACGACACCCACGATGCCGACGACGCATTGACCCTGGGGCTGCTGCAACTGGACGATCTGACCCAACTGGACCTGTGGCGCCACGCTCAGGCTGCCGTGCGACGGCGCTGGACGATCCAGGACCGGCTCCTGTTCCAGCGGGCCGTGGTGCGGCAGTTGATCGATACGCTGGTGGGCGATCTGCTGCGCACCACCTGGGACAATCTGCGGCGCCACGAGGTGAGTTCCCGGCAGGATGTGGCTCGGTTGGGACGCTTGGTGCATCCCAGCGCCGAAATTGCCGAGCAGCAACAGGCCCTGGAACGGTTCCTGTTCCAGCACGTTTATCGACACCCGCAACTGCTGGCCATGCGAAAACGGGCCTGCGAGATGATCCACGCCTGCTACGAGCAACTGCTGCCGCGCGTGGAAGAACTGAGTCAGCCGTTCCAGGAGCGAGCCGCCCGACACGGTCCGGCCCAGGCCGTGGCCGAGTACCTGGCTTGCCTGACCGACGAGGAACTGCTGCAACTGGCCCAATCCCCGCGGACCCAGTCGCTGCCCCGGCGGTAGTCTTCCGAACAAACAGCCCCTGGAAGTGCTCAGTTCAAAAGTTGCGGAACGCACCGGCGGGCAACTCGATTCCGCGCCTTGGCGAGCCCCGGACTTCAGTTCGGGGAGGACCGGAGAAAAACGCTTGCTCGTTGTTTGCCTCCGGGAACGTAAGTTCCCGGCTCGGCGATTGCCGTAACGAGCTACCGATTACGAGCACGAGTACGAGCACGAGCACGAACGCTAGTTTTTCCGCCGGAGCGGAAGCTCCATGCGCAAGGCGCACGGCGCAAGCCGCACGCCGATTCTTGCCCGGAGCGGAAGCTCCCAGTGGCCGACGGCTCTGCCGTCCTCCGCCGACTAAAGTCGGCGGCTCGCCGATTACAAGAATCAGCACTTGTTCTTGCCCCGGAACGGAAGCACCGCTCAGCCCCCACGCCTTCACGCCCCCAAGCCTCACGCCTTCACGCTCCCAGGCCCCCAAGCCCTCGGTGCCCGTGGCGTTTGCGCCGCTGGGGACGCTTATGCCGGGGCGTGTTCCAGGAGCCACTGTTCCAGGATGATGTGTTCCACATACGGGGCACGAAGCAGGGCCGCCTTTTGCGAAACCCAATTGGCAAGCCACGGCCGCCACAGAGAGCCCACGGCCCGCAGCCCCAAACCACGCAAGCCTCCCTGCTGCAACTGGAACTGCACATTGTCGCTCAGCCGCCGGAAGGTGGCCGGGATGATGTTCGGCTCCGGCCCCACGTGCACCACCGTGGTGGCTCCGCTTTGGAGCACGTGCACCACGGCGTCCCAGAGCCGCTGCGGATGGTCGATCCAACGGTACATCAGGTAGCGGCTGTTGTGGCGGTTGTAGTCCACCCCGCCGGTGGCCAGCGAAAAGATGGGCGGGCGCGGCTCGGCCAGGCCGTGAGGCATTTGCAGCATGAGCACACCGGCCCGGTTGGGCACGTTCCGCGCCCAGAGCAACGGCGTATGCAGCGGGGGCCAGCGATGCGGATTCTTGCGCAAATGTACCTGCTTGGGCAACCGGGTGTGCATGATTCGGGCAAAGCGATCCACGGTGCGCCCCTGGCCCAGCAGCAGCACCGTATTGGGCGAAAGGATGGACGAGATGCCAATCAGCCCGCGTCCCTCCTGGTTGATTTGCACCAGCAGCTCTTCGATGGCGTCCATGTCCAGTTGCTCGCCGCGGGAAAAGACGATGCCCATCCGCGTGGTGCGTCCCAGGGCGGCACAGTCCTCGGCCAGCGAAAGCAGTGGCACCAGGGCGTCTTCCAGTTCGTACACGCCGCCGCAGACCAGGGCGCTGACTTCCCCCAGGCTGTAGCCCAGGGCCAGCGAAGCCCGGGAATAGTCCACGGCGAACATCTCTTGCAGCAAGTGGATCTGTGCCAGCTCCATGGCCAGAATCAGCGCGATGTCCTGCGAAAAGCTCCGCAGCGTGCTTCCCCGGCGTCGCCGCACCCGACCTACCAGGTCGGCCCGGCGCCCCGTCACCTGCTGGTGAATCCGCGCCGCGTGGCGCAGGTGATGCTCCACCACGGGACCGTAAAGGGGATGTTCCAGCAGCCGATCGCTCAGCCCCAGGTTGGTTACGTTGTAACCGCGGAAGGCGAACACGACGGAGTCCAGTTGTTGGGTCCAAGCCAGGGCTGTTTCGCTCATCCGGTGATTTCCCGCCCGCTGGAGGATAAGGGAGTCGGCCGGCCCAGGGGTGTGGCTTTTCCGGCACGCGGTGATGTGGGTTTACCAGCCTGGGTCGGAAGCAAGTGCCGGTCATTGTAGCGAGCCGCCCCCCCAGGGTCATGCCGCCTTGCGCCGCAGAGGCAATCCGGCCGCCTGGCGGCAAAGCGTGGTTTCCCCGCGCCAGCGTCGCCCGGATGCGGCCCAGCGTTCGGCTTGCTCGGTCAGCAGGTTGAGTGTTCGTTCTACCTGTTGCCGATAGAGTTCCAGTTGATCCCGCGAAAGACCGGGCGGCACGTGGATTGGGGGGCCAATCACTGCCCGCGCCCGGGAGCCGGGCCGGGGAATAGCGAAGCGGTCCCAGGTTTGCAGCCGCCACGGACGCTCGTAACCGAAGCCCATGGCCACCAGCGGCATCCCGGTCCGCGACGCCAGATAGACGCAGCCCGGGGCCAGGCGTCGCCGCGGACCGCGAGGACCATCCGGCGTAATCGTCAGGTTCATCCGCTCCGAGCGGCGGATAAGCTCTCCCAGGGCCTGAAGTCCGCCCCGGGTGGTCGAACCCCGCACGTGATCGAACCCGAAATAACCCGCGGCCACGGCCAGCAGATCGGCGTCCCGGTGCCGGCTCAGCAGCATCGTCAGCCGGCAGTGGCCTCGAAGGTAGAGTGGGAACAGAATGTACTCGTGCCAGAAGACGTAAATGCCCCGGCGGCGAAAGTCGTCCCGGGCCGGGTCCACCGTGGGGTCCGCGTACCACACGCGGTAATCCAGCGTGCTCATCCAACTGCGTACCAGCGCGTGCAGCCCCAGGGCGGTGGCCTTCAGACCCAGGCGGCGCAGGCCGGGAAACGATTCTCCCAGGCGGCGTTTTCGCTTCCGGCGTGCACGGTCCGTGTGCTGGTTCATCGGGCAGGTTCCATCCGCACGAGGGGGCCAGGGGCCGCGGTCAATCTTCCCAGGGCAGCAGCCACGTGCCGCTGAAGACTTCCACGGCCGGACCGGTCATATACACGTGTTCGTCCTCGGGATTCCAGTACAGTTGCAAATCCCCACCGGGCAGATGGGCTGTGATTCGCCGTTCGGTACGGCCGCTGAGCACCCCGGCCACGCACACGGCGCAGGCCCCGGTGCCGCAGGCCAGCGTCTCCCCGCTGCCGCGTTCCCATACCCGCATCCGCACTTCCTGCGGCGAGAGTACCTGCACGAACTCCGCGTTGACCCGCTGCGGAAAAGCCGCGTGGCGTTCTACCCGGGGGCCAATCTCCAACACCCAGTGGTCGTTCAGTTCCGGCACGTAGGTGATGCAGTGGGGATTGCCCATCGAAACGCAACTGACCGTAAGCCTCTCGTCCTCGGAAAGCTCAAGCGGCACATCGACCACGGGATTGCCGGGCAGGGTGGTGGGGATCTCCTCGGCCCGCAGGCGAGGGCGGCCCATGTCCACTTCCACCTGTTCCACTTTCCCGTCCGGTCCCGGCAGCACTTTCAGCTCCAGCACGCCGGCGGCGGTTTCCACCCGCAGGCGTTCCCGGCGGGCGATTCCGTGGTCGTAAACGTACTTGGCCACGCAGCGGATGCCGTTGCCGCACATTTCGGCTTCCGAGCCGTCGGCGTTGAACATCCGCATGCGGGCGTCGGCCACTTCGGAAGGACAGATGAGGATGAGCCCATCGCTGCCAATCCCGAAGTGCCGGTCCGAAACGACCTGCGCCACCCGAGCCGGGTCCGGCGGCGGCTCCTGGGCGAAGCAGTCCACGTACACGTAATCGTTGCCCGCCCCGTGCATTTTGGTAAATCGCATGGCAGCCGTACCTTAAGAGGTTGCTCACAGCGGCGTTTGGGTGCTTTCAATATAGCCTCGGCCACAAAAGGGCGGCAGAGGAGTTGCCCAGGCAGAACGAACAGCCACCGCCGGAAAGCGGCCTGAGGCCTCGTTCCGGAAAACAAACAGCGGGGGTCCCGGAGCGTGCTGCTTTCGCCGGGACGCAAGCTGGACGTAACACGTGCCGCAGGAGCTACTTGCGGCGGTTCCAGTAGATGCGCAAGTTGTGGGTCTGCCGGGCCACGGCCACGATGTCGTTGCGTCCGTTACCGTCCAGATCGGCCACCACCAGGTCTTCCACGGCCATCTGGCCAGGTTCCAGCAGCGTGCGCTGCCAGCGGCGGCCCAGCTCGTCCAGCGGGTCGTAGATGCGCACCCCGCGCGGGGCGGCCCCGCCCTGGTGATTGCGCACGCCGATGACCAGCTCCTGGGCCGGATCGTCGTCCAGATTGGCGCACCAGACGGCGTGGCCCCACTCCAGCCGGTCGTCGAGCACCAGGCGGTTCCACTTCTGGGGCGGCGAGCCGGGCTGTTGCCAATAGACGACCACCTGGTTGCCGTGCCAGGGTTCGATTGTGGCCAGATAGAACTGTCCCGGGCCGAGGCGGCCGAGCTTGATCTCGCTGGCTCCTTTCTTGCCCTTGGGGTTTACAAAGCCGGGGCTGAGGCCAATCCGCTCGAACTGCATGCCGCCCCGGTTGCGTAGCCAGGAGACGCCCTCGTAGCTTGCCACCAGCAGGTCGAGCCGGCGATCCTGGTCCAGGTCCACAGGCCAGAAGTTATGGGCCACGTGCAGCTCGTTGTTCAGCACGTGCACCGGCCAGCGGTCCTTGGTGGGGTCTTTGGGAATCTGGTAGGCCAGTACCCGCAGGGGGCTGTCCTCGAAGTTGGCTCGGGCCGTCGCCCCCGGGCCGAAAAGCGGCACCACCACCAGCTCGGCTCGGCCGTCGCCGTCCAGGTCGGCCCAGTTGATCCGGTGCAGAGTCGGTTCCCGGCCGATGGGATATACGTGCCAGCGGTGTTCTAGCCCGCGCGGATCGCGGCGCAGCCACTGCAAGGTGCCCCCGGCTTGCGTGTTGCGGAACTGCCACCCGGCTCCCAGAGCGAAGTCCACCTGGCCGTCGCGGTCGATGTCGTAAGGGGCAATGCAGACGTTGTCGGCCATCGTCTGGTCCTGGATGATCACGTGCGGGCGCCAACTGGGATTCTCGTACCAGAGCACCCGGCGGCGATCCACCACCACGATGTCCGGCTTGCCGTCGGTGTTCACGTCCACCACCCGCACGGCGTAGCCCACGCCCAGATCGTCGGCCAGTTGTTGCGATTGCCAGTTCCATTTTTCCTCTTGGGCTAAAGCGGTGGGCATCGGTGCCAGGACCAGGGCAAGCAACGTCAGGAGGGAGCGTTTCATGGCGGGCACTCCGTGAGGAGAAGTACGAACAACAGCCGGTCTTTGGAACACCGCGGCAGGCGTCCGGTTGCCGGATAGCCGGGGGGCGGACTCTGCGGCCCATCATAGCCACCGCCGCCTGCTGGGTGCAAACGCCCCGGAGGGTCGTTTTCGCCACGGCCCGGGACAGTTAGAATCCCAAGCAGAAACCGCGACTTCTGCCACAGGAGTTTGCTCCCGATGAGTTGCCAACTGCGCATGTTTCGCCTGCGTCAGCGTTTTCCGCGTCCGCGAATCGACGACGTGCCCGGCGAAGTCCACCGCCAGTTGCAAAAGTTGCAACTGCAACGCCGGGTCCGGCCGGGCCAGAGCGTGGCCATTACCGCCGGCAGCCGCGGCATTGCCAATATCGTGTCCATCCTGCGGGCGGTGGTGAACCATCTGAAAGGGCTGCAACTTCTACCGTTTATCGTGCCGGCGATGGGCTCGCACGGCGGCGGCACGGCCGAAGGCCAACGCCAGGTGTTGGCCACCTACGGTATTACCGAGGAATCGCTCGGGTGTCCCATCCGCGCCACGATGGACACGGTGGTGCTGTGCGAAACGCCCGAGGGGATCCCGGTCCACTTCGACCGCTATGCCCACGGGGCCGATCACGTGGTGGTCGTCGGGCGAGTGAAGCCGCATACGGATTTTGTGGGCGAGATCGAAAGTGGGCTGATGAAGATGATGCTCATCGGCCTGGGCAAGCACGAAGGGGCTAAGGTCTATCACCGGGCCATCCAGGACTATAGCTTCGGGCAGATTCTACGCAGCGTGGCCCACCGTGTGATGGAGTCGGTTTCCATCCTGGCCGGGGTGGCCATTGTGGAAAACGGCTACGACGAAACGGCCCTGATTCGGGCTGTCCCGCCCGAAGAGTTCGAATCCACCGAAAGACAATTGCTCAAACAAGCCCGGGAGTGGATGCCCCGGCTGCCGTTCCGCGAAGCCGAGTTGCTCATCATCGACCAGATTGGGAAGAACATCAGCGGCTCGGGGATGGACACCAACGTGGTGGGCCGCAAGCTCCGCTGGCACGAACCGGCCCCGGAAGAATGGCCCAAGATCAAACGCATCTGGATCCGTTCGCTCACGCCGGAAACCCACGGCAACGCCGCGGGGATCGGCGGGGCGGAGTTCATCAGCCGCCGCGTGCTGGACCAGATCGACCTGCGAATTACCAAGATCAACTGCCTGACCGGCGGCGGGCCCATCGGGGCCATGCTGCCCGTGTGGTTCGACACCGAGCGGGAGATTCTCGAGGCCGCCCTCAGCACCGTGGGGCTTACCCCTCCGGAGAAAGCGCGCGTGATGTGGATCCGCAATACGCTCCAGGTGGCCGAGGTGGAGTGTTCCGAACGCTACTGGCCCCAGGCCCAAGAGCGAGACGACCTGGAAGTGCTCACCGAGCCGCGCCCCTTGCAGTGGAACGAACAGGGAGAGCTGGAAAACCGCTTCGGCCCGGTGGACCAGGCGGCCGTGCTCGGCGGGGTGTTCGCGGCACAGTAGAGCGGGAGGCTTCGCGGAGAATTCCCTTTCCCGGCGGAAGCTACAACGAGGGCCAGATGCGCAATTCCATCGGGTCCTCTTCCGGCGAGAGCTTGGAAACGCGGCGGATTTCGTCTCGGCAGGCAAAAAACGCCTCGACCACCCGGGGGTCCCACTGCTTGCCAGCCCCGGAGCGGATCACTTCGTCCAGCCGCTGGTCGTCCATCCCTTTGCGGTAGGGGCGGTCGCTGCTCATGGCGTCGAAGGCGTCGGCTACGGCGACCACGCGGGCCAGGTAGGGGATGTTCTCTCCGGCCAGCCCGTGCGGATAGCCGCTGCCGTCCCAGGCTTCGTGGTGGTGCAGCACCACGGGCAGCACGTGCCGCAGTTGCTTGATGTCTTGCAGAATCTCGTAACCGATGACGGTGTGCTGTTTGATGTGCTCGAACTCCTCGTCGGTCAGCCGGCCCGGCTTGCGTAGCACGCGTTCGTCGATGCCAATCTTGCCGATGTCGTGCAACAGTCCGGCCAGGTAGATCGTATCCACGGTGCGGCTGTCGCAGCCCAGGCGGCGAGCCAGCCGCACGGCCACCCGGGCCACGCGGTCGCTGTGGCCGTGGGTGTAGGGGTCCTTGGCGTCGATAGCCGAGGTGAGCGAGCGGACGATACCGGTGAGCAGCTCGCCCTGCTCGCGGTAGTAAAGCGTGTTGCCCCGGTGGATGCCCAGGATGGTGCTGATGGATTGCAGCAGGTCCACCTCGGCCGTGCCGAACTCGCCGCCGTAGGTGTGGTTGACCGCCAGCATCCAGCCGAAGAAACGCTCCGATTCGTAGATCGGGACGGCGATAAGTTCCTGCACCTGCTCGAAAGGCCAGTCGGGATGCTGATCCCGGGGGTGATTCAGCAGGCAGGGAGTGCGTTGGGTGCCCAAGCGAAGGTAGTCGAGCAGTTTCTTCACCTGGCGGCGATCCAGCGGAAAGGAACCGCAGTCCCAAAGATACCCGCCGGCCGAATCGCTCCACCGCCGCGGCGGCAGGTAGATGGCCAGCCCCTGGGCCGGCATAATCTGCCCAATCCATTCCACGGCCGCGGCGGCCAGTTCTTCTTCCTGGGTGTTCAGCGCCAGGTTATGCGTGAGCCGGTAGAGCAGGCTGATTTCTTCGTAGGTGTGGCAGAGCTGTTCGCAGAGCTGTTCCACCTCGCTGGAGAGCTGTTCGTTTTGCAGCTCCTGCTCCAATCGGGCTTGGGCCATCTGGAGTAAGCGGAGGGCTAATCCTGCCGGGGTGACGCTTTGCCCGGCGGCCCATTGCAGGAACGATTCCGTTTCCAGCACCCAGGGAGTCACGGGCCGGGCCTGTTCCGGCGTGCGGCAGGGAGCCGTCAGGTAGCAGTCCAGAGCCACCCAGACCGAGCCGGCCGTCAGATGCACCGGCAGCGGCACGGCAATCACCAGCAGCGGCTCCTGGTCCACCACGGCGACGGCTTCGTTACCGCAGGCGGCCTGTTGCAACAAGGGGCGGAGTTCTTCGTAATGCAGCCGTGGCTGATCCGGGGAATGAACTACGCCACCAGCGGGCTCGATGCAAACCCAGCTTGGTTCCCGACCCAACCAGCGGGTCAGTGAACCAAATCGCTGGCGAGGGTCCGCGGAGTCCCGCGCACCGGCGTTGGCTGGAACAGAAACCGACAATGCGGCCGAGGAAGACATGTGCCAATGACAATCGACGGATACAACCGGCCGTGACCTGGAGTTGAGCTGCTCAACTCTACGTTACGTCTGCCGGGTCGGCAAAACGGGACAGCCCGGGCGAAGTGCGTCCCTGGGCCTTCGCTGCCGGAACGACGCCTGTGGCCAAAACCCCACACGGGCAGCCTTGCCCGTTGCCCTGGAGCAACAGCGCGGCGTTGCTCGGGCCGAGCCGATTGCTCTTGCCCAGCCAGGGAGCGTTTGGTAAGGGCACCGGCACGAACTGCCGCAGGTGCCGAAGATACCAAGGAGACCGACCATGACCCGCCGAAAGATGTTGGCCGCGCTGCTGGCCTGGGGAGTCGGTGCGGTGCTGGCAACGCAAGCTCGGGCCCAAGTGGGACCGGGCCAGCAGGTTTCGCTGCGGGATATTCTGTTGCGGGAACTGCGCGTCCGCTTCGTGCAGGAACGGGATTTCATCGACGAGCTACTCCCGCACGTGGGACCGGGCAAGCCGTTTTCCCAACGGGAAGTGCTGGCCCTGATGCGCAAAGCCCAGTCCAAAAACCGCAAGTTTCCCTTCCCCTATTTCCGCATCATGGTGCAGATTCTCGCTTCCCGCCGGGGACTCCAGTTGTGAGGGGCCGGGGCTAGCGCAAAAAACGCGGCCGGGGGTAGTTTTCCTGCTCCGAAAGCCAGGGTATGTTGGGACCGCGGAGCTTCTCATCTTCCCCCTGGCTGGAACGAGCACCGATGGAGCACCAACTCCCTCCAGGATTCGAAGCGGCCGGAGTCCACTGCGGCATCAAACGCAACCCCCAAAAGCCCGATCTTGCGCTGGTCGTCAGCCGACGTGAGTGCACGGCCGCGGGCGTGTACACCCAGAACCGGGTCTTCGGCGCCCCGATCGCCTGGAACCGGCAAATCACTCCCAGCAACCAGGTTCGGGCCGTGGTGGTCAATTCCGGCAACGCCAACGCCTGTACGGGACAGCGCGGGCTGCGCGACGCCGAGGCGATGGCCCAGGCCGTGGCCGACCAGCTTGGCTGCCGGCAACAGCAGGTGCTGGTGCTCTCCACCGGCATCATCGGGCAATACCTGCCTATGGACAAAATCATGCGCGGGATTGCCCAGGCCAGGGAACAGCTCGGTGCCAGCCAGGACCACCTGCTGCAAGCCGCCCGAGGGATGCTCACCACGGACACGCGTCCCAAGCTCGCTTCGGCCCGATTCTCCACCACCCGAGGACAGGACGTGCCGCTTTGCGGTATTGCCAAGGGGGCGGGAATGATCGCCCCCAACATGGCCACCATGCTGGCGGTGGTGATGACCACCGCGCAGCTTGCTCCCGAGCAGGCCCAGCAGATGCTCCACCAGGCGGCCGACGAAACGTTCAATTGCCTGAGCATCGACGGCCATACCAGCACCAGCGACGCGGTGCTGCTGCTGGCAACGGGCGAGAGCGGCCCGTTGGAGCAAGAGGACCGGCATCGGTTCCAGGCGGCGCTTCATCAGGTGTGCGAGCAACTGGCCCGGCAAATCGCCGACGACGGAGAAGGAATCACCCACCTGGTCCAACTGGACGTGGAAGGGTGTCCCGACCGCCAAACGGCCCGCCAGGTGGCCAAAACCGTAGCCGAAAGCGTGCTGGTCAAAACGGCCATCGCCGGCGGGGACCCGAACTGGGGACGGATTGTCTCGGCCGTGGGCTACGCGGGAGCGGACGTGCCGCTGGACCGGCTCGTGCTGGAGATAAACGGCGTGCCCATCTACGCCCAGGGAGGGCCGTGCACGTTCGATGCCCAAGGGCTGGCCCAGTCGATGAAACAGCAGCGCCTGGTTCGCATCCGGCTCGACTTCCAGCAGGGCGAGGCCCGCGTGCGGTTCTGGACCACCGATTTGACCGTCGAGTACGTCCGCTTCAACTCCCAGTACACGACATGAAAGACCCGCTGGTACGTGTCAAGTACGGGCTGGTGCTGCTTGCGGCGTTCCTGCTGGTGGCGGTGGTGGGCTATCACTTTCTGGGGGACAGGGACTGGCTCGATGCGCTCTACATGGTGGTCATCACCATCTCCACGGTGGGCTACACCGAGCAATCGGATCTGCCCCCGCTGGAAAAGGTGTTCACCATCGTGGTGATTGCCACCGGGATTACCCTGGCCGCTTACACCTTCGGAGGACTGATCCAGATGGCGACCGAAGGCGAGATTCAACGAGCCTTGGGCGTGATGCGCCAGGAACGGGAAATGGAACGCGTGAAAAACCACGTGGTCCTCTGCGGTTTTGGCCGTATGGGCCAGATGGTGGCCGAGCAGCTCCAGCAGCACAAAGTGCCGCTGGTGGTCGTCGATCACGACAAGGAACGTGTGGCCGAAGCCCAAAGCTGCGGCTTCCTGTGCCTGCTGGGCAACGCCATCGAAGAAGAAGTGCTCAAGCGGGCCGGTATCCAACGCGCCCACACGCTGGTGACCGCCCTGCCCGGGGACGCCGAAAACGTGTTCATTACCCTCACGGCCCGAAACCTCAATCCCAAGTTGCGGATTATCGCCCGCGGGGAATACTTTACCACCCGCAACAAGCTCATCCAGGCGGGAGCCGACCGGGTGATTCTGCCGGCGGCCATCGGCGCCCAGCAGATTGCTCACATCATCATCCGTCCTTCCACCGTCGAGCTACTGGAATTGGTCACCACGCCGGGCATGGTCGATTACCACCTGGACGAATGTCAGGTCCCCGAGACCAGTTCCTTGGTCGGCAAGACCGTGCACGACGTGGACGCCCGGCGTCGTTTCGGGCTGCTGGTGGTGGCCGTCAAACGGGCCGACGGCCGGATGCACTTCAATCCCGGGCCGGAACTTCAGTTCCAGGCCGGCGATACCATCATCGTGATGGGCAAGCAGTCCGACCTGAATCGCTTTCGGCAGGCGTTCGGACTGTAGCACCGCGGGGAGGTCTTGAGTCTTGCGTCTTGGGTTTTGAGTAGGGTGCTTCCGCACCGGGCCGGAATGGCCTTGCGGCTTGCACCGTGCGCCTTGCGCGAGGAGCTTCCGCTCCAGTGGAAAAGCAAGCGTCCGTACTCGCGCTCGTAACGGGTATGTTCCGAGTCAAGACGCGTGGT